>JAGWZT010000089.1 GCA_018971925.1 Lysobacteraceae bacterium
GAGGAAACCACAATGCGTCACTATGAAGTCGTGTTCCTGGTCCATCCGGACCAGAGCGAGCAGGTGCCCGGCATGCTCGAGCGCTACAAGACGCTCGTCGAAGCCGAAGGCGGCAAGGTCCACCGTGTCGAGGACTGGGGCCGTCGCCCGCTTGCCTATCCGATCCAGCATCTGGCCAAGGCCCATTACGCGCTGCTCAACATCGAGTGCGGCCCCAAGGCGGTCGACGAGCTGAAAGCTGGCTTCCGTTTCAACGATGCGGTGCTGCGCCACCTGATCATGCAATGGCACGGGGTCGAAACCGAACCGTCGCTGATCATGAAGACCAAGGACAAGGACGAGAAGCCGTCCCGCCACCGTGACGATGATGCCGACGACGATCGTGACGATCGCAGCGAGGCCGCGTGATGCCTCGCCCGACCACGACCCGAAAGAAGCCTGGAGACTCCAACATGTCCAAGTTTTTCCGTCGCCGCAAGTTCTGCCGTTTCAGCGCCGAGGGCGTCGAGCACATCGATTACAAGGATCTCGCCACGCTGAAGCAGTACGTCAGCGAAACCGGCAAGATCGTTCCCAGCCGCATCACCGGCACCAAGGCGCGTTACCAGCGCCAGCTGACCACGGCGGTGCAGCGCGCGCGGTTTCTGGCGTTGTTGCCGTATTCCGACAATCACTTCGTGTGATCGGAGAATCCCATGGAAGTCATCCTGCTTGAAAAAGTGAAGAACCTCGGCGCGTTGGGCGACAAGGTTCGCGTGAAGCCGGGCTACGGCCGCAACTACCTGGTGCCGCAGGGCAAGGCCGTGTCGGCCAGCAAGGCCAACCTCGAAGCGTTCGAGGCCAAGCGTGCCGATTACCAGGCCAAGGCCGACAAGCTGCTGGCCGATGCGCAGGCGCGTGGCGCCAGGTTCGAGAACGCCGAGGCCACGATCACCGCCAACGCGAGTCCCGAGGGCAAGCTGTTCGGATCGATCGGTCCGCGCGACATCGCCGAAGCGTTCACCACGCAGGGCATTGCGCTGGAAAAGAGCGAAGTGATCATGCCGGAAGGTGCGATCCACAACGTAGGCGACTACGACGTCGAGGTTTCGTTGCACGCAGACGTGAAGGCGCCGGTGAAGGTGCACGTCGTCGCGGGCGCGTGACGGTTTCGCGTAAATCAGGTCGCATTCAACGAACGGGCGCCTCTTGGCGCCCGTTCCGTTTGCAGCCGCGCATGCGTGAAGCCCTCGTAACGGAACGTTCTTGCAGGTGCGCGCCGTAATCAGTACCATATTGGTACCTATTCGAAGCCGCCAACCCCATGCTTCGCGTCAGCCGCCTTGCCGATTACGCCTCCGTGGTGATGGCCTGCCTTGCGCGCCATCCGGGCGAGGTGTTGCCCGCGGCACAGGTCGGCGCGGAGATCCATCTTGAAGCGCCGACGGTCAGCAAGCTGCTGAAGCGGTTGACGCAGGCGGGGCTGGTGGATTCGTTCCGCGGTGCGACCGGTGGGTACCGGCTGGCGCGTTCGGCCAAGGACATTTCGCTGGCGGAGATCGTCGAGGCGCTGGACGGCCCGATCGGCCTGACCGAATGCAGCCTGGGCCATGCGGGTTGCGAGCGCCAATCATTTTGCGCGGTGTCACGCGACTGGCAAGGCATCGGCGCCGCGATCGACAACACGCTGCGCGGCGTGAGCCTTGCCGACATGCTGCATCGCCGCTCGGGCACGCGCGGTGCGCGGGCGGTGTGAGGGCCCAGGGCCTGGACGCCATGCCAAGCGGTCGCGCCCCCGGATCAAGTCCGGGGCAGGCTTGGCCATTTGCCTGCAGGGCAAGGGAAGAACGAGGAAGATGTATGTCGATACATAGACGAGTGATGACGCAGCCATGCGGGCAAATGGCCCCGGCCCGAAGGGTTGCTCCGCAGCGGCCGCCATCCATCGGTGCGCGCCTTGACCAGAGAACCACTCTGGCGCTGCGGCGCGCACCTCGTCTGGCAACCGCTGCGGAAGCAACGCGATCCACTTGGCATGGCGTCAGCAGGCCCTAAACATGGCAACCCAACCCGAAGTGCAGGCTGCGTTGTCGCGCCGTTACGACGCGGGCTTCGTCACCGACATCGAAACCCACAGCCTGCCGCCCGGCCTCGACGAGGACACCATCCGCGCGCTCTCGGCGCTGAAGGAAGAGCCCGAGTGGATGACCGAATGGCGGCTCGCCGCGTACCGACACTGGCTGACGATGAAGCATCCGAACTGGGCGCACGTGAAGCTCGGCCCCATCGATTTCCAGGCCATCAGTTATTACTCGGCCCCGAAGAACAAGCCGAAATCGCTGGACGAAGTCGACCCGAAACTGCTGGAAACCTACGACAAGCTGGGCGTGCCGCTGCACGAGCGCGCCAAGCTCGCGGGTGTCGCGGTGGACGCGGTATTCGATTCGGTGTCGGTGGCCAATACCGCTCGCGAACAGCTTGCCAAGGTCGGCGTGATCTTCTGCTCGATGAGCGAAGCGGTCCGCGAGCACGGCGGGTTGGTCCGCAAGTACCTCGGATCGGTGGTACCGCAGGGCGACAACTTTTTCGCGGCGCTCAATTCGGCGGTGTTTTCGGACGGTTCGTTCGTGTTCATTCCGAAGGGTGTGCGCTGTCCGATGGAGTTGTCCACGTACTTCCGCATCAACGCGGGACACACGGGCCAGTTCGAGCGCACGTTGATCATCGCGGAAGAGGATTCCGTGGTGTCCTATCTGGAAGGCTGCACCGCGCCGATGCGCGACGACAACCAGCTGCACGCGGCGGTCGTCGAATTGGTGGCGCTGGAGCGCGCCAGCATCAAGTACTCGACGGTGCAGAACTGGTATCCAGGCGACGAAAACGGCAAGGGCGGCATCTACAACTTCGTCACCAAGCGTGGCGAGTGCCGCGGCGACGACTCGCGCATCACCTGGACCCAAGTCGAAACCGGTTCGGCGATCACATGGAAGTACCCGAGCTGCGTCCTGCGCGGTGATCGTTCGGTGGGCGAGTTCCACTCGGTGGCGCTGACGCATCATTACCAGCAAGCCGACACCGGCACCAAGATGATCCACATCGGCCGCGACACCAAGTCGAAGATCGTGTCCAAGGGCATCAGCGCCGGCCGCAGCCAGAACAGCTATCGCGGGTTGGTGAAAGTGGAGAAGGGCGCCGCCAACGCGCGCAACCACACCCGCTGCGATTCCATCCTGATCGGCAAACAGTGCGGCTCGCACACGTTCCCGTACATGGAGATCAAGAATCCGACGGCGATCGTCGAGCATGAGGCCACCACCTCGAAGATCTCCGACGACCAGATGTTCTATTGCCGTTCGCGCGGCATCAGCGAAGAAGACGCGGTGTCGCTGATCGTGGACGGATTCTGCAAACAGGTGTTCCGCGAACTGCCGATGGAATTCGCGGTGGAAGCGAAGAAGTTGCTGGAAGTCAGTCTTGAAGGGGCAATTGGGTGAGAAGCGGCGTTTGCGTGATGCCGGTGGCATCACGCGCCGCTTCGAACGGGTGGCCATGGACGGCCACACCGGCGCCACGCACCATGGATGGTTGCTTGCATTGAACAGGAAACAACATGCTTACGATCCACAACCTCCACGCCCGCATCGCCGGCAAGGAAATCCTGAAAGGGCTTTCGCTGGAAGTGAAGCCGGGCGAAGTACACGCGATCATGGGGCCCAACGGCGCGGGCAAGTCCACGCTCGGCAACGTGCTGGCGGGCCGTCCCGGCTACGAGGTGACGCAGGGCAGTGTCCTGTTCGACGGCAAGAACCTGCTTGAACTCGAGCCCGAGGCGCGGGCCGCGGCCGGCCTGTTCCTGGCGTTCCAGTATCCGGTCGAGATTCCTGGCGTCAATAATACTTACTTCCTGAGGGCGGCCCTGAATGCGCAGCGCAAGGCGCGTGGCGAACAGGAACTGGATTCGATGCAGTTCCTGAAACTGGTGCGCGAGAAAGTCAAGGAAATGGGCATGACGCCCGAGCTTCTGAATCGCGCGGTCAATGAGGGGTTCTCGGGCGGCGAGAAGAAACGCAACGAGGTGTTCCAGATGGCGCTGCTGGAGCCGCGCTTGGCGGTCCTTGACGAAACCGATTCCGGGCTCGACATCGACGCGCTGAAGCGGGTCGCGGCAGGCGTGAATTCGCTGCGTTCTCCGCAGCGTGCGTTCCTTGTCATCACTCATTACCAGCGGCTGCTGGATTACATCGTGCCTGACTTCGTGCACGTGCTCGCCGACGGCAGGATTGTCGAAAGCGGCGACGCGCAGCTTGCCCGGGAGCTTGAGGCGCATGGTTACGCGTGGGTGCGCGAGCGCACGCCCGTGGAGGCAAGCGCGTGACCGCAGCGTTGCCTTTCGTGCAGTCCATGCACGCCGCCGCCCTGCAACGGCGTTTGCCCGGCAGCGGTCTGGCATGGCTGGACGCCGCGCGTACCGATGCCCTGCAGGCGTTCGCGGATCGCGGTTTGCCCGACCAGCGCAATGAACTCTGGAAGTACACCTCGCTGCGGGCGCTGGCCCAGCGGGCTTTTGCGGCAAACGATGCGGCGGCGGCGAGTCGGGCCGGCGCTGCGGCGCTGCTACCGGTGCCGGCACGGCAGGGGTCTCGCGCGGTGTTCGTCAACGGAGCTTTCCGCGCGGACCTGTCGAGTCTCGATGCCTTGCCGGAAGGCGTGGCGGTGCAGTCGCTCGCAGCTGCGCTGCGCGATGCGCCCGAGCCGCTGCGCTTCCTGCTGGACAAGCGCGTGGACGATGACGACGACGGATTCACCCTGCTCAATCGCGCGCTGGCGGCGGATGGATTGATTTTGAAGGTTGCGGCCGGCGCGGAAGTTGGCGAACCGCTGCACATCGTGCACGTCGGGTTGGCCGCCGAAGCGGCGGCGGCGTTCCACCTGCGCAGCCTCGTCGAGCTGGGTAAGGGTGCGCGCCTGCGGATCGTCGAGCACCATGTGGGCGAACCGCAAACCGGGCACCTGACCAACATCGTCCGCGATATCGGCGTGCATGCAAACGCCCATCTCGATTGGACCGTCGTCCAGCAGGCCGGAGCCGATGCCACGCTGTTGCGCCGGAGCAAGGTTCGCCTGCACGACGATGCCGCGCTCGACCTGCACGCGCTGGAACTCGGCGGGAAACTGGTGCGCCACGAGATCCGCGCCGAGCTCGCCGGTGCGCGTTCGCGCTTCAACAGTCGCGGTGCGTTCGTGCTGCATGGACGCCAGCACGCCGACATGGAGGTGCTGGTGGCGCACCGCGGCCGCGATTCCTTCAGCAATGCCGTGTGGCGCGGCGTGGCCGACAATCGCGCGCGCGGGGTCGTGCACGGACGCATCCTGGTACAGCCCGGTGCCGACGGTGCCGACGGCAGTTTCTACAACAAGAACCTGCTGTTGTCGCCCGACGCGGAAATCGACACGCGCCCCGCATTGGAAATCTACGCCGACGAAGTCAAGGCCAACCATGGCGCGACGGTGGGCCAGCTCGACGAGAAGGTATTGTTCTACCTGCGTTCGCGTGGCATCCCTCTGGAAACGGCGCGGCGCATCCTGGTGCGCGCATTTTGTTCGGTTGCCTTGGACGGCATGGATCCCGCGCCGTTGCGGGAACATTGCGAGGCGTTGCTGGCGGAACAGCTCCCGGAGGTGTCGGCGTGAACGCAACGGCCAAGACCGCAAAAGCGTCTGCACAAGTCGTCGATTGGGCCGCGGTTCGCCGGGATTTCCCGATCCTAGAACGCAAGGTGCACGGCAAACCGTTGGTGTACCTCGATAGCGCCAACACCTCGCAAAAACCGCGCCAGGTGATCGAGGCGGTGGATGAGTTCTACCGCAGGCACAATGCCAACGTCTCCCGGGCGGTGCACCAGTTGGGTGAGGAGGCGACGGCGCTGTACGAGGGCGCACGCGACAAGCTCGCAGCGTTCCTTGGTGCCAATCACCGCGATGAGATCGTGCTGACATCCGGCACCACGATGGCGACCAATCTCGTCGCCTACAGTTTCTTGTTACCACGGCTGAAGCCGGGCGACGCGGTGCTGGTGACGGCCATGGAGCACCATGCCGACATCGTGCCGTGGCAGTTGATCTGCAAGCTGACCGGTGCGCATCTCAAGGTTGCGCCGATCACCGAGTCCGGCGAATTGATCGTCGAGAAGTTCATCGACGCGTTGACCCCGGAAGTGAAGTTCGCTGGCGTGGTGCACGTTTCCAACGTGCTCGGCACCATCAATCCGGTGAAGGAGCTTGCGCGCGAATGCCGCAAGCGCGGCATCCCGCTGCTGGTGGACGGCTCGCAGGCGGCACCGCACCTGCCGCTCGACGTGAAGTCGCTCGGCTGCGATTTCTATTGCGTCACCGGCCACAAGATGTGCGGCCCCACCGGCACCGGTGCGCTGTGGGCGCGCCGCGAAACACTGGAATCGATGCCGCCGTTCTTCGGCGGCGGCGAGATGATCCGCACCGTGTCATTCGACGGCACCACGTTCGCCGATTCGCCGCACAGGTTCGAGGCCGGCACGCCGAACACCGCCGGATTTGCGGGTTTGGGTGCCGCGGTCGACTACCTCACCGGCATCGGCATGGCGAACATTGCCGCGCGTGAGCGCGCGTTGCTGGAATACGCGACCACGCGCCTGCAGGCCGTGCCGGGGCTGCGCATTTTCGGAACGACGCCGCACAAGGCCGCGGTGATTTCGTTCCTGATCGACGGTCTGCATGCACATGATCTGGCGACGCTGCTCGACCAGGAGGGCGTGGCGGTGCGTTCGGGACACCATTGCGCGCACCCACTGATGCAGTTCTACGGCGTCGCCGGAACCTGCCGCGCGTCGCTTGCGTTCTACAACACCGAAGCGGAAATCGATGCGTTCGTCGCGGCGATCGGCCGCGTGCGGAAACTGCTTGCATAGAACGGGAAGCGGGGATGGAGAATCGAGAAGCGCGGTTGTGTTTTCGCGTCGCGACAGCGCTGGACGTTCCGGCCGTGGTGTCGCTGACGCAGTCGGCATATCGCGGTGATGCCAGCCGCGTGGGGTGGACCACCGAGGCCGACTTGCTCGATGGCCAGCGCACCGACTCCGCGGAAGTCGCGGCGTTGATCGGGAACCCGGGGGTCCGGTTGCTGTTGGCGGAGCGCGACGGGCAGTTGTTGGCGGCCTGCGTGGTCGAAAGACTGTCCGGCGAACATGCCGGCGACGGTTACTTCGGAATGTTCTCGGTGCGCCCGGAGGCGCAGGGCAATGGCACCGGCCGCGCGTTGCTGGCAGAAGCTGAGCGTGTTGCCCGCGATGAATGGCAGGCGAAGGCGATGCGCATGACGGTGATCGACGCGCGTGCGGAACTGATCGCGTGGTACGAACGGCGCGGTTACCGGCGCACCGGCGAGTACCGGCCGTTTCCGTATGGCGATCCACGTTTCGGCATCCCGAAGAGGGATGACTTGCGCTTCGAATGGCTCGTCAAATCATTGTGAGTTTGTGTGCGACATTCCTGTCTTTTTCGCGCGTCTCACTCCAAGGCGGTTTTGCTCGCCTCAGCGGCGAG
>JAGWZT010000090.1 GCA_018971925.1 Lysobacteraceae bacterium
TGCTACTCCGGGGACAACTCAATGAAGCAGCTGCCCTGCTGATCGAGCGGCTGGAAAACCCGGAGTGGCGAACCGACGCACTGGTCGACATGCAGCACTATGCCGACGTTGTCCTGACGCCCATGGAAAAGACCATTCACGACCGCTGGAACACCGTTACCGCGCGACCCGACGTGCAAGCTGCCCTGCAGAAAGCGGGTAGGGTTGAGAAATTCGCTATCGCTCCAGGCCTACGGTGACGAAAACGGGGAATGGAAGTAATTGATTGTGTTCGGCCCGCGGTGATCGTCAGTTAATTACCTCTGTCGCCTTTTCGGTCAACCCAGTTATTGTTGTCCACGCATGCTCCGCCTCACCAATCTCAAGCTGCCGCTGGATCACGTGCCCGACGCATTGCCCGCTGCCATTTGCGCGCGGCTTGGCATTGCGCGCGATGCTTTGCGCCAATTCACCGTGTTCCGCCGCGGCTACGACGCGCGCAAGCGCGGCGTCATCGCGCTGATCTACACGTTGGAGCTGGACGTTGCGGATGAAGCCGCGCTACTGGCGCGGCATGCGCACGACCGCGATCTGCAGAGCGCGCCCGATATGCGCTATCACCCCATCGCGCCTGCAGCCCATCGACCCGAACACCGCCCGATCGTCATCGGCTTCGGGCCCTGCGGCATCCTGGCGGCACTCATCCTTGCCGAAGCCGGCCTTGCGCCCATCGTGCTGGAGCGCGGCAAGGCGGTGCGCGAGCGCACGCAGGACACCTGGGACCTGTGGCGCCGACGCCACCTGCACGAGGAGTCCAACGTGCAGTTCGGCGAGGGCGGCGCCGGCACGTTTTCCGACGGCAAGCTGCACAGCGGCATCCACGATGCGAAACACTACGACCGCAAGGTGCTGCAGGAATTCGTGGACGCCGGTGCCCCGGAAGAAATCCTCTACGTCAGCAAGCCGCACATCGGCACCTTCCGGCTGGTCGGCGTAGTGGAAAAACTGCGCGCGCGCATCACGGCACTGGGCGGCGAGATCCGCTTCGGGCAGCGCGTGGACGACCTGTTGATCGAAAACGACACGCGCGACGCGCGGCATGTGCGCGGCGTGCGACTCGCCAGCGGCGAAACCCTGCGCAGCGACCACGTCATCCTGGCGCCAGGCCACAGCGCCCGCGACACGTTCGCGATGCTGCACGCGCGCGGCGTTTACCTGGAACCCAAGCCGTTCTCGATCGGCTTCCGCATCGAGCATCCGCAATCGCTGATAGACCGCGCACGCTTCGGCCCGCAGGCCGGCCATCCCATCCTCGGTGCGGCCGACTATCACCTGGTCCACCACGGAGACAACGGCCGCTCGGCCTACAGCTTCTGCATGTGCCCCGGCGGCACCGTGGTGGCCGCGACCAGCGAAGCCGGCCGCGTGGTGACCAACGGCATGAGCCAATATTCGCGCAACGAGCGCAACGCCAACGCGGCGCTGGTGTGCGACATCACGCCCGCCGACTACGCAGCCTACGGCGAAGGCCCGCTGGCCGGCGTCGCGCTGCAGCGGCATTGGGAAACGCACGCCTTCGAACTCGGGGGCGGCGATTACACCGCGCCGGCGCAACGCGTCGAAGATTTTCTTGCAGGTCGTGCGACACAAGCGCTCGGCGATGTCACGCCTTCCTACCGGCCCGGCGTGCGCCTGACCGACCTTTCCGCCGCCCTGCCCGATTACGCCATCGCCGCCATTCGTGCCGCCATCCCGATCTTCGCCCGCCAGATCCACGGCTACGCGCTGCCCGACGCCATCCTCACGGGCGTTGAAACCCGTACTTCATCCCCGATCCGCATCCGCCGCAACCCGGAGGATTTGCAAAGCCTCAACACCCGCGGCTTGTACCCTGCCGGCGAAGGCGCCGGCTACGCCGGGGGGATTCTTTCCGCGGCAGTCGATGGAATCCGCGTGGCGGAAGCAGTAGCCATGTCATTCCGACCGACCTGCGCTTGACGCGAACTTCCTTCGTGCACACTCGGTCACCGCGCCGGCAGTGTCTTTGACCTCGGGTTTCCATCTTCATTTTCCCGACAATTTTCGCACCTTTTTTGCAGTTTGGCGGGGTGTATAGTCAGCTTGCAGCAGGCCATCGAATGCCCGCCAAGCGGATACAGGCCCGCTGCGGAGGCGAAGGTGAAAGCCTTCATCTTGCTGCTGCAGGTCGGCGCAATCCTGTTCGCGGCGTCGTTCGCAGGTTGCGCGCATGTGCCCACCGCCAGAACCGGCGATGTCACGCCGCTGTTCCGGGACACACTGTTCAAACCACCGGCCGAGCCGGTCGACAGCCGGGCGATTTTTGCCGTCGATGCTCCGATGCGGCGTTTCCTTGCCGATGAAATCGTCCCGCAGACCCGTCACAAGGATCCGCGGCAAGCCCTGCTCGACGCGCTGAACGGCAAACTGCTGATCGATTACGACTCGGAGATGACCCGCACCGCGTCACAAACCTTCGCGGCACGCGAAGGCAATTGCCTGTCGCTGGTGATCATGGCAGCGGCCATGGCCGAACAACTCGGCATCAGGGTGACCTATCAGGAGGTGTATGACTTCGACACCTGGTCACGCGATGCCGGATTCGCCATCCTCAGCCAGCATGTGAATCTGGTGCTTGGGCAGCGCGGCCCACGCGACAGGTTCTTCACAAGTGATGCGACGCCCATGATCGTGGACTTCCTGCCGCCACGACAGGTGGCAGACGCCGTGTCCCGGCCGGTCCCCGAGCAAACCGTCGTCGCGATGTATCTGAACAACCGCGCGGCCGAGGTCATGGTCGGCGGCGACGTCGATCGCGCCTACTGGTTCGCCCGCGCTGCGCTCGAGGCCGACCCCGGATTCGCGAATGCCGCCAATACGCTTGGCGTCATCTATCTCACGCGGAATCATCTGGTGCCAGCCGAACGCGCCATGCGATACGCGCTGCAACGCGAGCCCGACAACATCTCAGCCATGTCTAACCTGTCGGGGTTGCTCGCGAAGGAAGGCCGCACGGCAGAAGCACAGGTACTGGCGAGAAGGCTGGCCCAGGTACAACGCCATCCGCCGTTTTATTTCTACGATCGCGGCGTGAAGGCGATGCAGGCTGGCCAATTCGCGGAGGCGGCGCGGCTGTTCGAGAAATCGCTGTCGCAGCGCCCCTACGATGCTCCGTCGCACTTCGAGCTGGCCGTCGCCGCGTCGCACCTTGGCGACATGCGGCGGGCGCGCGAACAGCTGGAACTGGCGGAGCAGAACAGCACCACCCCGGAATCGCGCGCCATCTACGCCGCCAAACTGCGGCACCTGAAATCGTTGAACTGAGGTCGTTGAACCGGGCTTGTTGAACCGAACTCCTCGAAGTGAAACGGGGGTTCGCCAAGGCGAACGCGCAAGGCGCGGCATCCCGCGAGGTGCGCACCGCCACTTGAAGCTTGAGAACAAAATTCTTTCGGGCGTTGTCGATTTTCGGCCCCGCCACTCGTCGCAGCAGTGAAGGCGTGGAAGCTGGGCCGCTGGAAATCACATCAGGAGACGAACATGCCCCACTATCTGATTGCCGGATACCTCCCCGACAACTTCGACCCGTCCACACAGGACGAAGCAATGGTGGACGAGATTCACGCGCTCAATCGCGAAATGATCGCGGCTGGTGTTCGGAAATTCGCGGGGGGCCTGGGCGCAGCCCACACACTGCGAGCCAAGCCCAATGGCGACGTGCTCGTCACCGATGGACCGTACCTGGAGACCAAGGAACTGGTGGGCGGCATCACGATAGTGGAAACCGCAGGTCTGGACGAGGCGCTGGCGTGGGCGCGCAAGGGCGTCAAAGCGTGCCGCATGCCGGTCGAGGTGCGCGAGATTTTCTTCGTGCCGGCCCCCGAAAAGAGCTGAGCGTTTCGCCGAAGGGCGGCTTGCGCGCGATCACCCAATCCGCAAACGCGGCGCCAACCGGCGCGTCGCAACGCTGCGATAAGTGAATCCGCAACTTGTTTCCGTGGCCCCTGTCCCAGCACCTTGAAGAATTCGCTGGAAAGGTTACTCTGTCCTCCGCGTCCCCCCACCGATCGCCTGACCGACCCCTGGGAGAACCACGATGATGCGTCGAGCCTCGCTGCTCCTGCCGCTGTTGGCGGTCCTGCTGATGGGTTGCGAACCGGCGCAAAAGGCGGCCGGTGACACCGCAGCCGCCCCCGAAATCACCGCCCCGCCTTTGTTCGAAACCTTCGGCGACCTGCACCGCGATGTAGCCACCCGCGTGCCCGCCGCGCAACGCTATTTCGACCAGGGCCTGCGCATGGCCTACGGATTCAACCACGAGGCGGCGGGCCGCTCCTTCGCCGAAGCGGCGCGGCTGGACCCGCAATGCGCGATGTGCGTCTGGGGCCAGGCCCTGGTCCTGGGACCGAACATCAACCTGCCGATGGATCCGGCGCACGCGAAGGACGCCACCGCGCTCGCCGCACGCGCAGCGAGCCTGGCCGCAATGGCGCATCCGGTCGACCGCGCACTGATCCATGCATTGCAGACGCGTTACGCCGATCCCGCGCCGCAGGATCGCGCGCCGCTGGACCGTGCCTACGCCGACGCGATGGCGCGCGTGGTCGAGCAGTTCCCCGATGACGACGATGCGGCGACCCTGTACGCAGAAGCGTTGATGGTTCTTTCGCCGTGGGCGTACTGGGAAAAGGACGGCGCGCCGGCCGAGTTCACGCCGCACCTGCTCGGCGAACTGGAACGCGTGCTGGCGCGCAACCCGCGCCACATCGGCGCGGTGCACTACTACATCCACGCCACCGAATCCTCGCCCGAACCGCAGCGCGCCGAACCCTACGCCGATGCGCTGGCGGAGCTTGCGCCCGGTTCCGGCCATCTGGTGCACATGCCCGCGCACACTTACATCCGCGTCGGCCGCTACCACGATGCGACCATGACCAACCTCACCGCCGCCACCGCGGACAAGGATTTCCTGGCGGTCTGTCACGGCAGCAACGGTGTTTATCCGCTGGGCTACGTGCCGCACAACTGGCACTTCGCCACCATGACGGCCAGCCTGACCGGGTCGCGCAGGCTGGCGCTGCACGGAGCGGAGCAGACGGCCAAACGCGCGGACCGTGCCGTGATGGGTGAGTCGCCGATGGAATTCATGCAGCAATACGTGGTCACGCCGCCGCTCACGCAAGTCCGTTTCGGGGACTGGGACGCGATCCTGTCCGACACCGCCGCACCATCGGAACTGCCGTACCCGGCCGCGATCCGGCACTTCGCCCGCGGCATGGCGCACGCGCGCAAAGGCGCATTGGCCGAGGCCGCGCGCGAGGCCGACGCCCTGCACGCGATCGCAAGCGATCCGGCCATGGCGAAGGTGAGTTTCTTCGACATCAACCACGCCGATGGCGCACTGCGGGTGGCCGATGCCCTGCTGCGCGGCGAACTGTTGCGCGCGCAAGGCAAACACGCGCAGGCCATCGCCGTGTTGCGTGAAGCGGCAGCCGCCGAGGACGCACTCGCCTACAACGAACCGGCCGACTGGCCGTTGCCGGTCCGCCCCTATCTCGGCGCCGCGCTGCTCGAAGCGGGCGATGCCAAGGGCGCGGCGGAAGCGTTCAACCAGGACCTGAGAACCTACCCGCTCAACGGTTGGTCGCTGTATGGCCTGGCGCAAGCGCAACGGGAACTCGGGCAAACCGACGCCGCGCGTGAAACGTCGAAGCAGCAGGCCGCCGCATGGCAGTGGGCCGACGCACCGCTGACCGCGGCGCGCTACTGAGCGCTGTTCAAAAAGGAGGCGACGGCAATCAATCCCTTTTCGACCGGGTTTTGAGTGCCTCGACGCCGCTTTCGACACGAGTGCGTCCACCATGCTTGGCGGCGTACATCGCCTCATCGGCGTGCATCAGCAAAGCCTCCGCATCGGCTCCGTCGGCGGGAAACGTGGCCACGCCGATGCTCGCGTCCAGTTGAAACAGGCCTTCCGGCAGTCGGCACGGCGCAGTGATTCGCGCACGCAGGCTGTCGGCCACTTCGCGCGCGGCCTGCACGTCGCGGCAATCGGGCAGCAGCACCACGAACTCGTCACCGCCGACGCGCGCGACCAGATCGTTTTGCCGAATCCCACGCTGCATGCGCTCCGCGAGTTCGCGCAGCAAGCGATCGCCGACGGCGTGGCCGGCACGATCGTTGACACGCTTGAAACCGTCGAGGTCGATGTACAAAAGCGCCAGCGCGCCACCTTCATCGGCCGCACGATCGATCGCGGTTTGCAGTTCCGCCTGCAAGTAGTGCCGGTTGACAAGGCCGGTCAGTGAGTCGTGGTTGGCGCGGTGCTCGAGCTCACGCTCGGAGCGCCGCAACTCGGTCACTTCATGGCCGACCCCGATCCGCACGCGATGCTCCGGCAACCAGCGCGCCGACCACTGGATATCCACGATATGTCCATCCTTGTGGACATAGCGATTGCGGAAGTGGCGCTGCAACTCGCCTGCCATCACGCGTTCGGCTTGCTCGGCCGTCGCCTCCAGGTCATCCGGGTGGACCAAGCTGAAGATCTGCCTGCCCAGCACTTCTTCCGGCGTGTAACCGAAGATGCGCTGGAAACTCGCGTTGACGAACAGCAGCCGCCCTTCCGGATCGACGACGCACACCGCATCGGGCATGAGGTCGAGCACCTCAGTCAATGGGGGAAGTGTCGTGGTCATCGTTCGGGTTCAGCGTGGTTCTTTTCAGGGTGCAGGATTGATGCCAACCGCGCCAGAACGTGGACGAAGGTCATCGACTTACCGAAGCGACCAACGATCCAGCCGGATGTGTTCAGATCGGCCGGTATGGCTCATTACCAGATCGACCGCGCTCACGTGGAAGCGGAATGGTGAAATCGGCCGGCGCTCTTCGGGCAGCTTGTCCCCGTAGCCGAGCGTGAGGTGTGCAATCTGATTACCGCGAGACCCCAGCAACCCCACCCAACGCTGGGCATCGGCCAGTGCAATTCGCAGTTCGCTGACGCGCCGCTGGCCGGCTTCATCGGCGATCGCCACGAATGCGCGACCGTCCTGACTGAAGCGCGTGGTTGTTTCGAACGTCAAGTCGAAAGGTTGGAAGGAAAAGTGCCGGGCGGCTTCCCGCAAAGCATCCTGCAAGGGCTGGCGTTTGCGACCAGGGCGACCACAAGCGGCAACGCTGACGTGCAGCAATCCAATGGGCCGCGGTGTGATGGCGGACGGCAGGCCTGCACAAAGCCGCTTCTGCCACTCGGCCATGCGCGGCCCATCCTCATCCGCAGGATAGAGGGCAAAGAAGACGGGACGCAGGTACGGAAGGATGTCGTCCCGCAACGCGTCGGGATGGAACGATTCGGGAAACAGATCGTGCACGACTCACTCCACAACCTTCCGGGCTTCAATCGCAACGCGCGCCGTTGCCAGCTAGCTTGCACTGCGGCGGCCAGCCGTTGACGTTCCA
>JAGWZT010000091.1 GCA_018971925.1 Lysobacteraceae bacterium
GCGAGCAATCCCGGCACCAACGCACAAGGCGGGTTGTCACCCGCCCTACGGGTGTTTGTAGACGACCCCGCCCTTCATCACGAACGGCACGTGTTCGATTGCGCTAATGTTCTGCGTCGGATCGCCCTGCACGGCAATGATGTCGGCGTCGAGTCCGGGGCGTAGCTGTCCGAACTGGTCCTGCTGGCGCAGGATCTTCGCGTCCACGGCGGTCGCGGCAAGCAGCGCCTGCGCGGGGCGCATGCCGTCCTTCACCATCCACTCCAGTTCCTTGTAGTTGGTGCCGTGCTTGAACACGCCGACGTCGCTGCCGTTGCCGATGGTGACGCCGGCCTGCATCGCCAGCCTGAAGGCGTTTTGAGAGGCCTTCATTTCGTCGTTGGGCGGATCACCCGGCTTCCAGTGATCGAAATATTCGGCATATGCGGCGACGGCTTCCAGCGTCGGCAGATACGCGACATGGTGCTTGGCCATCATCTCGAACACTTCCTTGGTTCCGTAGAAGCCGTGCTCGATGGTGTCGACGCCGGCCACAATCGAACGGCGCATGCCTTCGGCCGTGGTCGAATGCACCGACACCGGCAATCCGAGCGAATGCGCGGCTTCCACGCCCGCGTTCAATTCTTCCTGCGTGAAGGTCGGCACCGAGCCTTTGGATTTCCCGCAGTGGTAGTCGGCATAGATCTTGATCCAATCGGCGCCGTGGCCGGCCTGGTCGCGCACCGCCGCGATCATCTCGGGCACGCCCGCGACGGGAATGCCGCCTTGCGGTAGCGTCATGTCGGTGCGGAAGCCCATCGGGCCGGGGCCGTAGCAATCCTTGGCGACGGTCGCGCGCGTGGCGACAAACAAATGCGGGCCGGGGATCAGGCCATCGTCGATGGCCTTCTGCACTTGCACGTCGGCGTAACCCGCGCCTTCGGTGCCGAGGTCACGCAACGCGGTGAAGCCCGCCATCAGCGTGTCGTGCACGTGATTGACCGCCTCGATCGTGCGATACGCCAGCGGCTCCTTCAGTACCTGGTCGTTCCACAGTGTCTCGTTGTACGGATGCAGGAAGATGTGCGAGTGCGCGTCGATCAGGCCCGGCAGCAGCGTGGCGCCCGGGAGATCGATCTCCTTTGCATCGGCTGGAACCTTGATCGAACCGCGCGGCCCGACCGCGGCGATCTTGCCGCCTTCCACCAATACTGCCCAGCCGGCATGCGCCTGTTCGCTGCGCGCGTCGAACACGCGGTCGGCGGTGAGCAGGTACGTGCCGGTCGCGGCGGGATGTGGCGGCTGCGCGGCCGGGGCCAGCGCGGTAACGGACAGCACCGCGAATGCGATCAGGAATCCCCGCATGAACATGGCACCCCTCCGGTCCGCAATCGAACGCGGAGCGTACACCCGCCCGGCACTTGCGCGCCGCATTGGGCCAGCCAATACTCCGCCCGCGGTTGCCACCCCAACTACCGGCAACCCGGGGAGAGGATCATGTCGAAGGTACTGTTGGCATTCGCAGCCGGCTTGCTGATGGCCGCTTCAGCACACGCAAGCGATCGCGCTTCGGGCAAGTCCATCAAGCACGGCGAATTCCTGGTCAATTACGGCGCCTGCCACGACTGCCATACACCCGGTTGGGCGGAAAATGGCGGACAAGCGTCGAAGGACATGCTGCTGATCGGCGGAGGCACGAATTTCCAGGGACCGTGGGGCACCACGTATCCTCCGAACCTGCGCCTGCTTGTGCAAAAGCTGACCGCGAAGGAATGGATCGCGAAGCTGCGTGCGCTGAAATCGCGTCCCGCGATGCCGTATTGGACATTCCGTTATTTGTCGGACAGGGACCTCACCGACATGTACGCGTACATCCACTCGCTCGGTCCGGCGGGGAAGCCGGCGCACGACTGGGTAGCGCCCGGACAGGATGCGCCTGCGCCCTACCTGAAACTGGTGCTGCCGTCGCCGCCGGCGGTCGTGAACGGCGGACATTGATCCGCTCGATGGAGTCAGCCGGTCACCAAGCGTGACAGTTCCGCGTCGCCAAAACCGGCGGCGCGGCGCGCTCGGAGATTGAACGGCCCGCGCAAGCCGGTCGGCACGAATTCGCGCAACAGCTCGACAAAAGCCGCGTCAGGATCGCGGCCTTCGCGTTCGCAGCACCAGCGGAACCAGCGCGTGCCGGCGGCGACGTGCGGCACTTCCTCGCGCAAGATCACTTCAAGGACGTCCGCGGTGGCATCATCACCCACCGAACGAAGGCGCGCGGTCATGCCGGGCGTCACGTCCAGCCCGCGCGCTTCCAGCACGCGCGGCACCAGTGCCATTCGCGCGAGACAGGAATGCGCGGTCTTCATCGCCATTTCCCACAAGCCGTTGTGGGCGTCGAAATCGCCGTAGGCGCGGCCGAGTTGCGCGAGACGCGCCGACAGCATCATGAAATGCCGCGATTCGTCGTGCGCGACGGAAGCCCAATCGCGGTAGTAATCGCCGGGCATGCCGCGGAAACGATACACGGCGTCCCAGGCGAGATTGATCGCGTTGAACTCGATGTGCGCGACCGCGTGCACCAGCGCCGCACGACCTTCGTTGGTGCCAAGCCCGCGCTGCGACACGTCGCGCGGCGTCACCAGGCTCGGCTTCGCGGGCCGGCCGGGAATGCCGATGGGCTCGGGCTGAACGCCGTCATCGTCGAGCGAAATCTTTCCATCACGCAGGGCATCGAAGGTTCCGCGCGTCAACGCGACCTTGGCTTCCGGCTCCGTGCATTCGATGCAACGCTTCGCTGCTTCGAACAATCCGCTCATGCCACCCTGCTCGATCCAAGGTCGATCAAGTCGCCCTGCATTGCAATCTCGATTGGTTGAGGGCGATACACCGATTGCGCGTACCACTTCATCCAGACCGACGGATCGATGGTCTCGTTGATGCCACCGCCGATCTGGCGCTCATACAGTTTGCTGAAAACCTTGTAGATGCCGTACATGAATTGGGCGTACGAATCGTTGGGCACGTCCAGTTCCGCACCGGGCGTCAGCACGAAATCATCGCTGAAGGCGAGGCCCGCACCTTTCGCCTTGGCCTGCATCCACGCCAGGGTGATTTCCGGAAGGGTATCAGGGCTGTGCCCCGCACCGTCGGTTTTTTCGCCGCCGCCGATGTCGGAATGCGCCCCCGCGAACCAGCGCTGCTCGACCTCGACCTGCTCGGGCTTCCACGCGGTCGGTGATTCACTTGGCGCTCGTGCATCTTTCGGGCGTGTCCATTTGGTTGGCCTGAAGTCGGCGCGGTGTTCGTCCAGCGCCAGTGCCTGATAGGCGTACTGCACGATCCTGCTCAGGTCGGTGTCGTGGAACGCGTAGCGCTTGCGCGAGAACGGGAACCACGAGGCGACGCCCGGAATGCCCAGCGAACCGACGGTATCCCACACGCCGATGAAACGGATCGTCACTTCGCGTACGCCGTGCTGCGCGCGCCACAGGGCCGTCGGGTCGGCGCCGTTCACGAGCACGCCCGGCTTGTCGTCGTTGCGGTAATAGCCGTACGCCTCATCCACGGCCGCGCCCGTCACGCTGCCCTTGGCATCCGGCTTCAGCAAACCGCATTTGCGGATCAAGCCGCCGAGGCTGCGCGCGGTGTACGCACCGCGGCTGAAACCGAACAGCCAGATTTCATCGCCGTCGCGCCACTGCTCGGACAACCACTTGTAGCCATCCTCGACATTTCCGGAAAGACCGAGGCCGAACGCGCCACCGAGCAGATGCTCGATGCCGGGTTCGACGCCGACACCCGGCACGTATTTGCAGATTTGCTCGACGCCGGATGGATCGGAGGGCGCGATCAGTTTCCAAAACCGCTCGACATTGGTGCGGGTCTGCACCTTGCTCCAGGTGCCATCGAACAGTGCGATGAGTCTGCGCGGCATGGCACGGTCCCCGTTTTCGCGTAGGGCGGGAGCAGCGGAGCGCATCCCGCCATCCCGGCCAAGTGAAAAGCAACGGCGGGATTGTTCGCATCATCCATGATGCTCACCCCTCGCTTACGCTCGGGGCCCGCCTGCGGCGGTCCAAATTCGTTCCGGACGAATTTGTCACTGCGTTCCTCCCGCCCTACTTCATTCTCACGCGCTCCGACGTTGCGCCTTCGCCTCATCCGACCGCGCGAATTCGAGCTGGCGCAGGTATTCGGTATCGACGCCGGTCACGTAATTGCCCGAGAAGCACGAATCGTCGAAGTGCTTCAGGTTCTCGTTGCCCTCGGCCACGGATTCGATGAGGTCCGGCAGATCCTGATAGACCAGCCAATCCGCGCCGATGGTTTCGCGGATTTCCTCGACGCTGCGGCCATGCGCGACCAGCTCGGCCGGCGCCGGCATGTCGATGCCGTACACGTTGGGGTAGCGCACCGGCGGCGCGGCCGACGCGAAATAAACCTTGTTGGCGCCCGCTTCGCGTGCCATCTGCACGATCTGCCGCGAGGTGGTGCCGCGCACGATGGAGTCGTCCACCAGCAGCACGTTCTTGTTGCGGAATTCCAGCGGAATCGGGTTCAGCTTGCGGCGCACCGAGCGCACGCGCTGACCCTGCCCCGGCATGATGAAGGTGCGGCCGATGTAGCGATTCTTGACGAAGCCTTCGCGGAACGGCACGCCCAGCGCGGCGGCCAGCGTGGAACCCGCGGTGCGCGAAGTGTCGGGAATCGGGATGACCGCGTCGATGTCGTGGTCGGGACGCTCGCGCAGGATTTTCGCGGCCAGCTTTTCGCCCATGCGCAGGCGCGCCTTGTACACCGAGACGTCCTCGATCATGGAATCGGGCCGCGCGAGATACACGTATTCGAAGATGCACGGCGCGTGCACCGCGCCCTCCGCACAGCGCCGCATGGAAAGTTCGCCGTCCAGGCTGACGAACACCGCCTCGCCCGGCGCCACGTCGCGCACGCGCTTGAAACCCAGGATGTCGAACGCGACGGATTCGGATGCCAGCGCGTATTCCTTGCCCTCCGGCGTGTCGCGTTCGCCCAGCACCAGCGGGCGGATGCCGTGCGGATCGCGGAACGCCAGCAAGCCGTAACCGAGCACCAGCGCGACGCAGGCGTAGCCGCCCTTGGCGCGCGCATGCACCGCCGCGACCGCCTTGAACAATTCGTCCGGCGTCAGCGCGTGGCGTTCCTGGATCTGCAACTCGTGCGCCAGGATGTTCAGCAGGATTTCCGAATCGGAATCGGTGTTGATGTGGCGGCGGTCGTTTTCGAACATCTCGCGCCGCAGCGATTCGGTGTTGATGAGATTGCCGTTGTGCGCGAAGGCGATGCCGTACGGCGAATTCACGTAGAACGGCTGCGCTTCCTCGGAATTCTCGGCACCGGCGGTGGGATAACGGCAATGGCCGATGCCTGCATGACCGCGCAATTCCTGCATGTCGCGCGCCGAGAACACGTCGCGCACAAGCCCTGGACCGCGCCGCATGTGCAGTTTGCGTCCGTCGTAGGTCGCGATGCCCGCGGCGTCCTGCCCGCGATGCTGCAATACCGTCAAGGCGTCATACAACGCGGTGGCGACTTCAGTCTTGCCGACGATGCCGATGATTCCGCACATGACGAGGTCTCGAATGCTGGCGGCGCCGGAGCCGCCTGTGCCGTATCACTATTGTCCCACATCACCGTGGACTGGGCCGTGTCCGACCGCACGCCCGGACGTCCTGGCAGCCGGCGGAGAAGTCGATCCTGCCGAGGCCGGCGTGCCGAACTGCCGTGCCGCCTGCTGCAACGCGGATATGGGGGCATGGGAGTCAACGGGCAAGGCCGATCCATGCCTCTGGACATAGTCTTCGATTTGCGCCGGCAACCGCCAGGAAAGCTGTGACGCTCCCGCGATGAATGAAGGGATGAGTTGCGATTGCCGCCACCATTGCTCGCGTGGAGCCTGACTGAAGCACAGCAGGCACACGACCAACGCCACGGCGAATACACCTCGCGCCAAGCCAAAAAGCAGCCCGAGGGTTCGATCCGTTCCCGACAGGCCACTACCTCGAATCAGCTTCCGCAAAAACCAGCCAAGCAATGCGCCTGCGATCAATACCCCCATGAAACAGGTGAGGTACCCGGCAACAAGCCGTGCAACCGACTCGTGGATCCATATCCCGTACCAATTTCCAAGCGTTTCGCCGAACTTCCACGCAACCATGAACGCAGCAATCCAGCACGCAAGCGACAACACCTCGCTGACGAAGCCACGCATCAAGCCGATGAGGATCGACACCAGCAGGACGGCAAGGATGACAATGTCGGCTACGTTCATCGTCTTGATACCGGCTTTGGCGACGTATTGGCGGCCTGCGGCGCCGCGGCTTCAGAAGCTACCGATCGCGCTGAACCCTTCAACAAACTCAGGACGGCGTCGCGAAGGCTGGACACCGGAAATTCTGCATCGTGCGGCACTTCGACTTCGACGCTTCGCGTCTACGCTCAGTGCGAACGGTCCCACGGACAAGCCCCTACTCCTGCGTGACGATGTTGCCCTTCACGTTGAACTTCTGCGCGATCTCGGCACGCGTCGATTCCGCGACGTTGCGTGACGCGAACGGGCCTGCACGCACGCGCCACAGCTTGCCCTTCGCGGTGCTCACGCTGTCCACGTACCCGTCGATGCCCTGCCCGCGCAGCCGGTCGCGCATCCTGTTCGCGGAGGCTTCGTCGCTGTAGGCAGCCAGTTGCACCGCCCACCCGCCGGGCTGGTTGGCCGCGATGGCGGATGTGGGCGCGTCACCGGCCTGGTTGACGACGCCGGAATCGATGCTCATCGAAACCTTTTCGAAATCCTTCAGCTTCAGGCGTGCGGCTTCGGCTTCTGCGCGGCTGTGGAACGGCCCCACCCGCACGCGCAGCACCGCCTTGCCCTGATAGGTTTCCGGTGTGGCGAGCGCGGCAAATCCGTGCTGCCTGGCATTCGCGACCAGCTTGTTCGCACCGGCGTGATTGGCGTAGACACCGAGGTTGACCGTGTACAGCGCACCGGCTGCCGCTCCTGCGCCACCCGGAATCGGTTCGGCCTTCGCGGGCGCCGAGGCGGCGGGCGCGGAAGGCGCCAGTGTCCCGGTGACCGCTGCCGCTGGTTTCGGCGGCACCACGGCTGGCGCACTGGCGACGGGCGCCGACGACGGGGCACCGGCCGCGGGCGCGGTGGTGCCTTCGATCGGCAATCCGGAACTCAGCGGCTGCAAGGCCGCTGCCGTATGGCCTTCCAGATTGAGCGTCGCGACATGATCCGGATCGCTGATCACCGCCGCGGTGCTGGAGCCCGCGCTGGCACCATCGGGTCCGACCTGCAATACCCGCGTCTGCATTTCGCCGCTCGGTTCCGGCACCGTCCTGGTGCTGACCGACTGCGAGCCGGAGTTGGAACCCGGCAGCAGCATCGGCACGAAGATCACCGCCAGTGCGATCAATACCGCGGCGC
>JAGWZT010000092.1 GCA_018971925.1 Lysobacteraceae bacterium
GAACGCGTGCGCCACGAACGGGTTGCCGGATGCGGTCAGTCCGTCCCAGTCGGCTGCGTCGATCCCGCTGATCGATTCGTGCGTGCGCAATACCAGCATGGTTGCATTGTAGGCTGTGCGCCGACCTGTCTTGCGGCCGCCACGCGGTCAATCTCCGGCACGGCCCTTGCTCGCCGTGACACGGGATCATTCGGCACGCATCCGCTTGCTTCAGGAGCACGCGTGGCTTTCCACTGGCGGGGTTCGGGCCGACAACGATGGCTGAAGCATCGCTTGCTATGCTTGTAGGGGCATCGATCTGGAGTCCCCGCGCGGGATGAACCACCCATCACCTCCCGTCAAATACGTCAGGACCCCGCGTGGCGACATCGCCTACCGCGTCACGGGGGAGGGGCCCGCGAACCTGCTGCTGGTCAATCCGATGAGCCGCAGCATCGAGACGCTGTGGGACTACCCGGCGAACGCGGCCATGCTGGACAAGTTGGCCCAGGGCCACCGCCTGATCATGTTCGATCGTCGCGGCTGCGGCATTTCCGACCCGCTGCCATCGGATGTGCCGCCGACCTGGGAAGATTGGCTGGAAGACATCCTGACCGTGGTCGACCATCTGGGCGCCACCGAGGTGTCGCTGCTGGCCGAACGCGACGCGGCCGCGGCGTCGATGCTGTTCGCGGGCAGCCATCCGGATCGCGTACGCGCGCTCGTGCTGGGCAATACCAGTGCGCGTTTCCGCGTGGCACCGGGTTATCCGTGCGGCGAAAGCGATGAGCGCTCCGACCAGTTGTCGGCGATGTGGGACACCGCATGGGGCACCGAGCGCATGGTGTCGCAGACGCGCGAAATGCTCACCAGCGATCCGGAATACGTGCGCTGGGTGATGCGCATGCAACGCGTGTCCTATTCGCCGCGCCGCGCGGGCACGGAGTTCCGTTACATCATCAATTTCGACGCGCGTTCGGTGTTGTCGGCCATCCATGCACCGACGCTGATCCTGCACCGCCGCGAATTCGCCGTCATTCCCGTCGCGCACGCACACTACCTGGCCGAGCACATCACGCCGGCGAAACTGGCCGTGCTGCCGGGCGGCGACATGGACGTGCTGGTTCCGGGCGATGACAGCACGCTTGACCTGATCGGACGGTTCCTCGGCAGCCTTGGACCCGTCACGCGTTCCGAACGGGCACTCACCACGGTGTTGTGCCTCGGCATCGCGCAGTCGGAGCAGCTCGCCGCCAATCTCGGTCACGCGCGCTGGCAGGACTTGCTGGTGCGGCAGCGCGCGATCGTGCGCGCGGAACTTGCGCGCTTCGATGGCCACGAGGCGACGCGTTCGTCCGAGGGCTTCCTGGTCAGTTTCGACGGCCCCGCGCGTGCGCTGCGTTTCGCGCGCACGGTGCGGCAGGTGTTGCGCGATCAGTTGCGGCTGGAAATTCGCGCGGGCGCGCACACCGGCGAATGCGCGCGGGCCGGCGACAAGCTCAGCGGCCCGGCCGTGGAAATCGGCTTGGCCGTGCTGCTGGCTGCGCAAGCCGGCGAAGTGCTGGCCACATCCGCCGTCAAGGATCTCGGTGTCGGTTCCGGCATCGAGCTGCGCGAACTTGGCGCGCAAATCCTGAAAGGTGTGCCGGGACGCTGGGAGCTGTACGCGCTCGAGGGCTGAAGTGCTTCAGCCCGCCAGCCCGATCGAATCCAGAAATTTCTCGGCGTCCAGCGCGGCCATGCAGCCGAAGCCGGCCGACGTCACCGCCTGCCGGTAAACGTGGTCGGCGACATCGCCCGCCGCGAACACGCCGCGCACCGATGTTGCCGTGGCGTTGCCTTCCAGCCCGCTCTTGATCTTGATGTAGCCGTTGCGCATGTCGAGCTGGCCCTCGAACACGCCGGTGTTGGGCGTGTGCCCGATCGCGACGAACATGCCGGTGACCGCGATGTCGCGCTTGCTGCCGTCGGCAGTGCTGACCAGGCGCACACCGGTGACGCCGGTGTCGTCGCCCAGCACTTCATCGACGGTGTGGTTCCACACCAGTTCGACCTTGCCCGCGGCGGCCTTTTCGAACAACTTGTCCTGCAGGATTTTTTCCGCGCGCAGCTTGTCACGCCGGTGCACCAGCGTGACCTTGCGGCAGATATTGGCGAGATATAACGCCTCCTCGACCGCGGTGTTGCCGCCCCCGATCACGGCGACGTCCTGGTTGCGGAAAAAGAATCCGTCGCAGGTGGCGCAGGCCGAAACGCCCTTGCCCTTGAAGGATGTTTCGGACGCGATGCCGAGGTACTTGGCGTCCGCACCGGTCGCGATGATCAGCGCGTCGCAGCTGTATTCGCCGCTGTCGCCCTTCAACTTGAACGGCCGCTGCTTCAGGTCGACCGTGTGGATGTGGTCGAACAACACACTGGTGTTGAAGCGCTGCGCGTGTTCGGCCATGCGCTGCATCAGGTCGGGGCCCTGCACGCCCTGCGCGTCGCCGGGCCAGTTGTCGACTTCCGTGGTCGTGGTCAACTGACCGCCCTGGGTGAGGCCCGTGATCAGCATCGGCTGCAGGTTCGCGCGGGCCGCGTAGACGGCCGCGGTGTAGCCCGCGGGGCCGGAACCGAGGATCAAGAGGCGGCTGTGCTTCGGGGTGCTCATGTATAATTCCCAAGTTGTTTCCAAGGTCCGCAGGAACTTCCTCTCGTCCGCCGCGGTGCGTCATTCGATGCGGCGATCCCCTACGGCAGTTGCGTCCGTGACTACGGTGCGTCGCGCGCCGCGCCTCGGGCTTCGTCGCCGTGACGAGTCGTGCAGCATGGGGAGTTCACCGCGGGTTTTCAAGCGCGCGACGGTTGTGATTTTCGCACGAGGATGATTTCCATGCGTATTGGCGTTCCTTCCGAAACCAAGACCCTCGAGGGCCGCGTTGCCCTCGTTCCCGCTGCTTGCGCGGACCTGATCCGCCACGGCCACGAGGTTTACCTGCAGTCCGGCGCCGGCGAGAAGAGTGGCTTCGCCAATGAGCGCTACACCAGGGTCGGCGTGAAGATCGCCAAGGACGCCGCCGCGCTGTACGGCAAGGCGGAAATGATCGTCAAGGTGAAGGAGCCGATCGAAGGCGACCTCAAGCTTCTCGAGAAGCGCCACCTGTTGTTCTGCTACCTGCACCTCGCACCCGATCCCAAGCTGACCAAGGCGCTGCTGAAGATCGGCCTGACCGGCGTGGCGTTCGAAAGCGTGCAGGAAGTGGATGGCTCGTTGCCATTGTTGACGCCGATGTCGGTGGTGGCGGGCAAGTTGGCAACCCAAGTCGGCACCACGCTGCTGCACCAGCCGCATGGCGGCAAGGGCAAGTTGCTGGGCGGCCTGGCCGCGACCGAGCGCGGCAAGGTCGTGGTGCTGGGCGCAGGCGTGGCCGGTGGCAATGCGGCCAAGCTGGCGGCCCGTGGCGGCGTCAACGTGGTGGTGTTCGACAAGCGGCCGGACCGCCTGGCGCAAGCGCGCGGCTGGGGCGACAACGTCACCGCGTTGTACGCATATGAATCGGCGGTGGCCGAGGAAGTCGCGACCGCCGACCTCGTGGTCGGTGCCGTGCTGGTGCCGAGCGCCAGGGCGCCGCACGTGGTCACCAGGAAGATGGTGAAGTCGATGGAGAAGGGCAGTGTGCTGGTGGATATTTCCATCGACCAGGGCGGCTGCTTCGAGACTTCGAAGCCGACCACGTGGAAGGATCCGACCTACGTCGTCGACGGCGTCACGCATTTCTGCGTCACCAACATGCCGGGCGCCGTGCCGCAGACTTCGTCGCAGGCGATCTCTGCGGCGATCCTGCCGTACGTGACGCGCCTTGCGCAGAAGAACTGGCGCAAGGACGCGATCCTCGCGAGCGGCCTCAATGTCGATGGCGGCGAAATCGTGCATCCGGCGCTGAAGGGCATGAAGCTCTGAGTGGGTACCAGCAACCTGACGTGATCGACGGCCGCCTTCGGGCGGCCGTCGTATTTATGGTTTGATGAAGGGTGGTTTCATCCGCGAAAGATGATCAGACCCAGGCAACGCCTCTGCTTGGCCCTGTTCGACGCCGCGATCCGGAGGCGGGCGAAACGCCGTTATAGTTTCATCCAGTTTATTCAGTTCGAACGGGGTTGCCACGCGTGGCGCGTGTCCGAGCACAGGCTGAAGCCAAATCCACCGGAATGAGCGAGCGCACGCGCAGGCTGTTGCGCGAGGCCGCCGCATTGCTGCTGTTTCCGCTCGCGGTGTACCTGTTCGCGTGCCTGGTCGGCTACAGCAAAACCGATCCAGGATGGTGGTATCGCGGCCCACCGGGACAACCGGTGCACAATTTCGGCGGTTCGATAGGCGCCTACATCGGTGATCTGCTATTCCACCTGTTCGGCGTGATCGCCTACGCGTTCCCGCTGTTGCTGGTGGTGCTGGCGGTCGGCGTGCTGCGCGGCTGGTACCGGCGCGGCGAGGGCCAAAGCAAATGGGAACCGAGCCTGCGCCTGATCGGTTTCGTGGCGTTTTTCGTCGGCGGTTGCGGACTGGCGTGGTTGCATGCGTCGGATCCCGAATGCAACGACGTCACCGCTTCCGGCGGCCTTCTCGGCTGCGGCGCGGGCGGCATTCTCCAGCACGGGTTCGGAGAGTTGGGCGCACTGTTGCTGCTGTTCGCGCTCGCGCTCATCGCCGTCACCTGGATCACGGGCTTGTCGTGGTTCCGCGTGATGGACTGGACCGGGCAGCAAGTGCTGGCTGCTGTGGCGTGGGTGCGTGGCAGGCTGAAGCGCGCGCCGGAAACGCTGGCTGCGCGCGCGGCGCGGGCCGAACGCGAAGTCGCGCGCAAGGAAGACAGTGCGCGCCGGGCCAGGCGTGAGCCGGTGCGCATCGAGGCCGCGCCTGCGCCCATCGTGAAAAGCGAACGCGCCAAGCGCGAGACGCAGATTCCGCTGTTCACCGGCGCGGCGAGCGAGGGCGAGCTGCCCCCGTTGTCATTGCTGCAGGAACCGCAGCCGCAATCGGGGAAGGGCTACTCCGAGGAAACCCTGGAAGTGTTGTCGCGCCAGGTCGAGATGAAGCTCAAGGACTTCCGGATCGACGCGCACGTGGTCAGCGCACACCCCGGCCCGGTGATCACGCGTTTCGAGCTGGAACCCGCGCCCGGCGTGCGCGGCAGCCAGATCTCGTCGTTGGACAAGGACATCGCGAGAGGTTTGTCTCTGGTCAGCGTGCGCGTGGTGGACGTGATCCCGGGCAAGAACGTGATCGGCCTGGAGATCCCGAACGCGCATCGCGAGATCGTTTACCTCTCCGAGATTTTCAGTTCGCGCGAATACGGCGACGCACGCTCGCCGCTGTCATTGGCGCTGGGCAAGGACATCGGCGGACGGCCGGTGGTGGTCGATCTGCAGAAGATGCCGCACCTGTTGGTGGCGGGCACCACGGGCTCGGGCAAATCCGTTGCGCTGAACGCGATGGTGCTGTCGTTGCTGTTCAAGGCGAAGCCGGCCGACGTGCGCATGATCATGATCGACCCGAAGATGCTGGAGCTGTCGGTGTACGACCGCATCCCGCACTTGCTGGCGCCGGTCGTCACCGACATGAAGGAGGCCGCCAACGCGCTGCGCTGGTGTGTCGCCGAAATGGAGCGCCGCTACAAGGTGATGGCCGCGGTGGGGGTGCGTAATCTTGCCGGCTTCAACAAGAAAGTGCGCGACGCCGAGGCCGCAGGCCAGCCGTTGCCCGATCCGCTGTTCAAGGCCAATCCCGATGCGCCGGAAGACAAGGCGCAGCCGCTGCAGCCGCTGCCGTTCATCGTCGTGATCATCGACGAATTCGCCGACATGATGATGATCGTCGGCAAGAAGGTCGAGGAGCTGATCGCGCGCCTCGCGCAGAAGGCGCGTGCGGCAGGCGTGCACCTGATCCTCGCCACCCAGCGTCCGTCGGTGGACGTGATCACCGGCTTGATCAAAGCCAACATCCCCACCCGCATCGCGTTCCAGGTTTCATCGAAAATCGACTCGCGCACCATCCTCGACCAGTCCGGCGCGGAGACGCTGCTCGGCAACGGCGACATGTTGTACCTGCCGCCCGGCACCGCGACCCCGGAGCGCGTGCACGGTGCGTTCGTGGGCGACGACGACGTGCACAGGGTCGTCGAATGGCTGCGTACCCAAGGTGAACCGAGCTACATTGAAGGCGTACTGGAGGAAGTGCAGACGCTCGGCGACGGCAAGGTCATCAATGAGTCCGGCCTTCCGGAAGAAGAAAGCCCCGGCGATGACAATGCGCTGTACGACCGGGCCGTGCAGATCGTGACCACCAGCCGGCGCGCGTCCATTTCGGGCGTGCAGAGGCACCTGCGCATCGGCTACAACCGCGCCGCGCGCCTGATCGAGCAGATGGAGCAGGCGGGGCTCGTCTCGCCGATGCAGTCGAACGGCAACCGCGAGGTGCTGGTGCCCGCGAGGAGCGAATAGTGCTGAAGGTCTTCCTGCTCGCGGCCGCCCTGGCCTTCGCGCAAGGCGCGCAGGCGTCCTCGATCGAGCGCTTCGCGAATTTCATCTCGCACACCGACTCGGGCAAGTCGCTCTTCGACCAGAAGGTGTTCGACCGCAACGGCAAGCTGGTGCAGGAGTCCAGGGGCACGTTCGCGTTCCAGCGCCCGGGGCGCTTCCGCTGGGCCTACGAGAAGCCGTACTCGCAGCTCATCGTCGGCGACGGCAAGCACGTGTGGCTCTACGACCAGGACCTGCGGCAGGTCACCGTCAGGCCGGTGGACAAGGCGCTCACCTCGACCCCGGCTGCGCTGCTCGCGGGCGACAACGACGCGCTGCGCTCCTTCAAGGTCACCGACGTCGGCGAGAAGGACGGCCTGCAGTGGCTGGAGGCGATCCCCAGGGACCGCGAGGGCGGGTTCGAGCGCATCCGCATCGGCTTCGGCGAGCAGGGCCCGCAGGCGATGGAGCTCAGCGACAGCTTTGGCCAGCGCACGGTGCTGACGCTCTCGGGCTTCCAGCGCAACCCGAAGCTCGATCCCGGGATGTTCCGCTTCACTCCGCCCAAGGGCGCCGACGTCATCGGCGACACCCACTAAGGCCGCATGGCCGACCTGTTCGCCGCCCCGGCGCCGCAGGCGCCCCTCGCCGAGGCGCTGCGGCCCGCAACGCTCGACGAGGTGGTCGGGCAGGAGCACCTGCTCGGCCCGGGGAAGCCGCTGCGGCTCGCGTTCGCATCGGGCAAGCCCCACTCGATGATCCTCTGGGGGCCTCCGGGGGTCGGCAAGACCACGCTCGCGCGCCTGATGGCGAAGGCGTTCGACGCCGAGTTCATCGCGCTCTCGGCG
>JAGWZT010000093.1 GCA_018971925.1 Lysobacteraceae bacterium
TCGTCGGCGGGCTGGCCTGTTTCGCGTTGCGTTACATGGCGATCCGGCACGGCTGGCACCTTCCCCATGCACGCGGATCCGGAGATGAAGCATGACGACACGCATGCCCACCCTGTTCGTCGGCCACGGCAATCCGATGAATGCCGTGCAGGATACGGTCTGGTCGCGTGCGTGGTCCGAGATGGGGCGGCAGTTGCCGACGCCGAGCGTGGTGCTCTCGGTTTCCGCGCATTGGTACCTTCCGGGAACCGCCGCCACCGCGATGGCGCAGCCACGCACCATCCACGACTTCGGCGGCTTTCCGCGCGAGCTGTTCGAAGTGCAATATCCCGCACTCGGCGACGTTGCGCTGGTGCGCCGGCTGCGCGAACTGCTCGCTCCCGCGGCGGTTCGCGCCGATGTTTCGTGGGGACTGGATCATGGCACGTGGTCGGTGCTGCGCCACATCTTTCCCGATGCCGGCGTGCCGGTGGTGCAGTTGAGCATCGACGAGACGCAAGCTCCCGCTTTCCACCATGAACTTGGAAAACGACTGGAGCCGCTGCGCGATGAGGGCGTACTGATCCTGGGCAGCGGCAATGTCGTGCACAACCTGCACGCCTACGCGTGGGGCCGGCACCCGGCGCAGCCGTTCGACTGGGCCGTGCGGTTCGAAACCGCCGTACGCAATCGCATCCTGCAGCGCGATTACCAACCCCTGGTGGACTACGCGTCACTCGGACCGGATGCCGAATTGTCGGTCCCCACGCCGGAGCACTATCTGCCCCTGCTGTACGTGCTGGGTGCCAGTGGCAAAGAGGACAGCGTGAGTTTTCCCACCGATGGCACGGATGGCGGCTCGATCTCGATGTTGTCGGTTCAATTCGGTTGAACAACGGATCCGGGGTGACTTTCCCGCGAGCCGGACGCCTGTCGGTGCAAGCGCGCAAATGCGGCTCAACCCTCCGCCGGCTTTTTGCTCCGCAACCGCTCGACCAGCGCATGCAATGTCGCTTGCGCTTCGGGCGCGAACCAGCCATCGAGGAATTCCTCGACCGGAAGTGAAGCCGGATCGTCGAACAGGCGTACGAGGTCGGCGCGTGCCATCGCGCGGGTTGTCAGCATCGCCTGGCGCGGGAGTCGCAGCAGCGGTTCCAGCCACGCGAGGGTGCGCGTGACGACGTGATCGACGTCGGTCAATTCGTCCACCATGCCCGCGGCGAGCGCATCGTCGGCGTCCAGCATTGTGCCCGAAACGAGCAGGCGCTCTGCGCGGTACACGCCCACCAATCGGCGCAGCGCCGCCTGGATGCAGTCCGGCACGGTCAGGCCTACCTGCACTTCGTTGAGGCCGATCCTGAATTCGCCGCGCGCCATCACGCGGTAATCGCAGAAGATCGCCAGCACCGCGCCGCCCGCCGGACTGTGCCCAGTGACCGCGGCCGCGACGGGTATCGGCGAACGCGCGAGCCTCGCGCACAGGCCGAAGAAGTCGCGCCAGAACGCGCGCATCGCATCGCGGTCGAGTTGCAGCAGGGCGGGGATGTCGAGCCCTGCCGAGAACAGTCCCGGCGATCCCGACAGGATCAAGGCCGCGGCGCCGTTGGCCGGAGCGCGTTCCACCGCCTGCTTCAGCGTCGCGATCAGCGCGGGGTTGAGGGCGTTGACGGGTGGACGCGCGAGCCGGAACTCGCGGATGCCGTGGTCGTGTTCGATGATGTCGAGCATGGGAGCTCCGTTGCGTGCTCGTCATTCCGGCGAAGGCCGGAATCCATTGTGCTTTCTGTCGAGAGCGAGATCAAAATGGATTACTCGCCGCATCCTGCGGCTCGTCCTTCGGACCATCGGCTTCGCCGATGTTCGCTCCGGCATCCTGCCTCCGCAGTCCGGGTTCCGGCCCGATGAGGCAGGTCCGGCCCCGGGATGACGACGTCCTTTACAAGTCCTGGGCGGTCCAGTTGTAGCGCACGGTGTAGGTGAGCGTGGCGTCGCCGTGCGCCGGCACCGGCACCTTGAATTCCAGCAATTGCGGCGTCTGCTTCGAGGGCTTGATGTTGGAAGACGTCAGGCTCCACTCGCGCCAGCGGTTGGGGCGTTCGCGCAGCGTGACCGTACGCGCCGCGTCGCCGCCGTTCGTGAGCGTGATCTTGTAGGCCTCGGTCATCGTGTGCGCCCTGGCATCGACGTGGAATTCGGTGCGTTCGCGGGTTGCGCGAAGATCAAAACTCTCGCCGAGCTGCACCGATACGCGCTGGCCCTTGGGGGTGTCGGCAACGTTGCCTTCGCCGAGGAGCGCGGGTGCGCCGTCGCGATCCGTGGTCCACGCACGCAGGGTGCCGGCGGGCAGGGCATCGGGCGCCGTGAACGCCAGCGTGCTCGCGATCGGGCGATCGCGGTAATCCTGCGCGCCGTAGTCGTTGGTGTTCGGCTTCGGCGGAAAGTACGCGTTGCCGTCGTCGACGACGTACTCGCGGGCGCACGAAAGCGCCTGCGTCGGGTACAGCGGCGTCAGCGTGACTGTGCCATTGGGAAGACTTACCGCGCCGGCGAGGGTGAAGCTGCGGTAATCGCCGAGCGAGGCCTGTACGGGCATCGGCGCAGCTTTCGCCATCTGTGCGGTAACCTGCAATGAGTTATACACGCGCACGCCGCGATTGCCGAGATTGGGCTGGCCCGCGACCAGCTGGATGTTGGCGCCGCCGTAATCGCGCCCGCTGCGGTTGGCGATGCTGGCTTCCGGCTTGAATTGCATCCGGCAGGTGGAGCCGCTTTCCAACGTCGCGGTGTAGGCGGCGCGCCAGCCGAGTCCCGACGTGGTGTAGGTCAGCAGCGCATCACGGTTGCCGCCGGATTTCGCGCTGACATCCAGCAACACGCTGCTGCCGCCGGACACGGAATCGGCAGACAGCGTCACGGATTGGTATTGGTGGACGAGATGCACCTTGCCATCGGAAGTGCGAATCAGCACGCCGTTGTCCGAGGCGCCCAGCAGTTCACCCGTAAATCCGCCACCACCGGTTGCGGCGGGAATGCCGCCGGTTTGCACGCTGACCTGGCTGCCGATCGCGCCATCCAGCGCGCCGTTCGTGCTGGCGTTGGCGAGCACCACGCGCTGACCGAGCACGCTCACCGTGGAACCCGATCCGAAGCCCACGGCGATGGCTTCCGGATCGAGCGTCGCGGGCAGGCCGCCGATGCGGATTTCGTGGTTGCCCGCGGCGACGCTCAGCGTGCGTTGTTCGTGCACCAGCGCGTGACCGGCGTCCAGCGTGCCCTGGCTGCTGCCCGAAAACAGCGCGTCGTTGTCGGCGGAATAAATCGTCAGCCTGGGGTTGCCGGCTGCGGATGCGGCAGGCGTGGCGAGCAGCGCGGTGATGGCCGCACAAAGCAATCGGCGTGGCATGGGCGTCTCCCTGTGGTCGATGCGCGTCCCGATGATAAACGCGGTGCCTGAACGAGTCGTCAGATGAGGACCTGTTGACGCTATGCCACAGCCATGTGGCCAGAGGGCCCCGGCCCGAAGGGTTGCTCCGCAGCGGCCGCCATACGTCGGCGCGCGCCTTGACCATGGAACCACCATGGCGCTGCGGCGCGCGCCTTGCCTGGCAACCGCTGCAGAAGCAACGCGGTTCACTTGCCATGGCGTTAACAGGTCCTGGTCGGATCAAAGTTTTTGCGCGTCTTCCAGCAGTGCTGCAACTTCATCCCGGTCGCGTGCGCGCAACAGCCTCGGCGCCAGTGCGCGCATGGTTTTACGGCTGCAGCGCGACAACGCATCGCGCTGGGCGAGGATGCGATCGGGCAGCATGCTGAAGTCTTCGAGGCCGAGCGCGATCAACATGCAGGCGAAGACGGGGTCGCCCGCGATTTCGCCGCACAGGCAAACGGGCTTGCGCGCCATGCGCGCGCGGCCGATCACGTGCGCCAGCATGCGCAGCACGGCGGGATGTGCCGGCTGGTACAACTTGCCAAGTTGATCATTGTTGCGGTCGGCGGCGAGCACGTACTGGGTGAGGTCGTTGCTGCCGATGGCGAGGAAATCCGCGACTTCCAGCAACGCACGAACGTTGAGTGCGGCGGCCGGTACCTCGACCATCGCCCCCAGTTCGAACTGGTCCGGAATCTCGTGCCCAGCGGTGCGCAGGTCGCGCGCGCATTCCCGCAGCAGGCGTCGCACTTCGACGAGTTCGACGGCTTCGGTGACCATCGGCACCAGAATGCGCAACGGGCCGTAGCAGCTCGCGCGCAGGATCGCGCGCAGCTGCGTCACGAACACGTCCGGCTGGCGCAACGACAGGCGCACGCCGCGCACGCCCAGAGCGGGATTCGGCTCCGAGGCCATCACCAGCCCGGCCGCATCGGCCTTGTCGGCGCCAAGGTCCAGGGTGCGAAGGGTGACCGGTAGGCCGCCGGCGCCCAGTACCGCATCGCGATAGGCGTGGAACTGTTCGTCCTCGCTGGGCAGCCCGTCGTGGGCGAGGAACAGGAATTCGGTGCGGTACAGGCCGATGCCGGCGGCGCCAAGATTACGCGCCCGCTCGATGTCCTCGGAACGCTCGGCGTTGGCGTACAGGCGCAGCTTGTGGCCGTCGCGGGTACGGGTTTCGGCGCCCGCCAGTTGCGCGAGCCGCTGGCCTTCGCGCAGGGCTTCGCGCTGCCAGTTGCGGAATTGCGCGAGATCCTGCGCCGCCGGGTGAACGATGACTTCACCGCGCACGGCATCGACCAGCACCAGATCGCCGTCGCGCAGGTCTTCGAGCACGCCATCGGTGTTGACCAGCATGGGCAGGTGCAGGCTGCGCGCGAGAATCGCGCTGTGCGAATACTGGCTGCCGGACCCCGCCACCACCGCGAGAATGCCGTGGCTGGCCATGTGCGCAAGCTCGCCGGGCGCGACGCTTTCGGCCACGAGAATTTCGCCCACGCGCGTCGCGAGCTTCTTTTCCTCGCTGCTGGCCTGGCGCGCCAGCGCGCTCTGCACGCGCGCGATGACGTGATCGACGTCTTCACCGCGGCTGCGCAGGTAGGGATCGTCCATGTTGTCGAAGACCGCGACCAGCCGGTCGCGCTGCGCCTTGAGTGCGGCGGCGGCGCGGTAATGGCCCTTGCGGATCATCGCGCGCAGGCCCTCGATCAGTTCCGGATCATCCAGCAGTTGCGCATGCGCATCGATGAATTCGCCGACCTCGCGCGCCAGCGCGCCGTGCAACTTGCGGCGCAATTCGGCCATGTCCTCGCGGGCGACGGCGAAGGCGCGTTCAAGGCGCGCGACTTCGCTTTCAGTCTCGGAGTCAGGCAGCGGTGTGTTGTCGATGCTGAAACGGGCGGGCTGTTCGAGGCGCACGCGTCCCAGCGCCATGCCGGGCGCCGCTGCGTAACCGGGGAAGGCGCGCCTCATGCGCCCTCGTCGAACTTGCGGTCGAACAGTGCGGCCACCGCGTTCAGCGCTTGCGTTTCGTCCGGGCCTTCCGCGCGCAACGTCAGCGGCGTGCCGATCCCGGCCGCCAGCATCATCACGCCCATGATGCTTTGCGCGTTGACCGCGCGCCCACCGCTGACCAGCCAGATCGTGGCTTTGAACCCCTGGGCCAGTTGCACCAGCTTGGCCGAGGCGCGCGCATGCAGGCCGAGCTTGTTGCTGACCACGATTTCCCTTTCGACCATCGGAACGTTCCGGGGAGGCGTCCCGCTACGTTACCAAATCATGCGCTTACATGAAGGACGGAGGGAATCAAGTTGCGACTTGATCCCCTCCGTCCCCGCAACCGTCCCAACTACAACTACACCCTGTCGATGCAGATGCCGCCGCGCCCGCCACTGGCCGCGACCTCGGCCAGTTCATCCAGCGGCTTGCCGGGGTAGTTGAGCACGCGCAGCAGCATCGGCAGGTTCAGGCCCGACACGCAACGCGCACGCACGCCCAGGCTGGCGAGCTTGTTGGCGATGTTGCACGGCGTCGAACCGTACAGGTCGGACAGCACCAGCACGCCGCCGCCGTGGTCGAGTGCGCGCGCGGCGCGCGCCGCGGCCGGCAATACGGTGGACGGGTCATCGTTCGCGCCCACTTCGAGCGTGTCGAGCTGACAGGGCAGGCGCGGCATCACGTGCTTGGCTGCCGTGATCAGCGCGTTGCCGATCTCTTCGTGTGTCAGCAGCAGGATGCCCGCCGGCGGGACGGGGTCGTTGTGTTGGAGTGCGGTGGCCGTGGTCATGGCGATGATGGCGAAGGGATAGCCGCAGGCCTGCAAGATTCGGTCCAGAGGGCGGCGCTATTCCAGTTCGCGGTGAAAAGTGAGTACCTGTTCACGGCTTGCGCGATAGCGTTCGGCGAGGCGTTCGGCGAGGTAGACCGAACGATGCCTGCCGCCGGTGCAACCGATCGCGACGGTCAGGTAACCCTTGTCCTCGCTCTCGAATCGCGGCAGCCATGCGTCGAGGAAACGTTGGATGTCAGCCAAGTATTGTACTACGAGACCCTGTCCGTCGAGGAACTCGCGGACGGGCGCATCCTTCCCAGAGAACGGGCGCAGGCGCGGGTCCCAGTGCGGGTTGGGCAGGCAGCGCGCATCGAACACGAAGTCGCAGTCTGGCGGCAGCCCGCGGCCGTAGGCGAAGGATTCGAACATCAGCGTGAGGCCGCCGGACGTGGCGCCGAAGTCGGTGGCGATGCGACGGCGCAGCTGATGCACGTTGCTGTCGCTGGTATCAATCGAACGGTTGGCAATGGCACGCAGTGGCCGCAAACGGCGGCGTTCTTCGGCGATCGCGTCGACCAGCGAACGGCCATTCTCCGAAAGAGGATGGCGGCGGCGGCTGCTGGCGTAGCGCTTCAGCAACACTTCGTCGCTGGACTCCAGGAATACCAGTTCGGCGTCCGCGCCGGCCTCGGCGAGCCGGGAAAGCGCTTCGGGAAGGCGTTCCAGGTCGCCGCGGTTGCGCACATCCACGCCCACCGCGAGCCCGCTCGGCGTTTCGCGGCCGCCATCAACCACCGCGCGGTACAGCGAAGGCAGCAAGGCCGTCGGCAAGTTGTCGACGCAATAGAACCCGAGATCCTCGAAGGCGCGCAGCGCCACGGTTTTGCCGGCCCCCGAAAGGCCGGTCAGCACCACCACGCGAATGCCGCTTCTGGATGTGTCGTCAGTTGCCATGGCGTATCACCCCGGTTGGCGTTGCAGGCGCGCGGCCTGCCGGTCCATGAAGATGCGGGCCTGGTCGATGCCCTGGGATTTCAGCATGTGGCTGCGCACCGCGGCCTCGACCAGCACCGCGAGGTTGCGGCCGGGTGCGACGGGAATCGTGATCTGCGG
>JAGWZT010000094.1 GCA_018971925.1 Lysobacteraceae bacterium
CTTGCGCCAATCCATCGCGTTGATCAATTCACAACCGCAACGCCCGGACTTCGTGGTGCATACCGGCGACCTCAGCCACCTGTCGAAACCCGAACAATTCGACACCGTGGCCGAACTGATGAAGGAAGCCAGGGCCGGCCACGTGTTCTACATTCCCGGCGAGCACGACGTCATCGGCGACGACGGCCAGGCGTTCTTCAGGCGCTTCGGCGGTGGTGCAAACGGCAACGGCTGGTACAGCTTCGACCACCGCGGTGTGCATTTCGTCGCGCTGGTCAACGTGCGGCACCTGCAGGGTGGCGGCCTCGGCTTCCTCGGCGACGAGCAGCTCGCGTGGTTGCGTCAGGACCTCGCAGGGCTTTCTGCCAGCACGCCGGTCGTGGTGTTCGCGCACATGCCGATGTGGTCGCTGTACCCGGCGTGGGGCTGGGGCACCCAGGACAGCGCACAGGCACTGACGCTGCTGAGGCGCTTCGGCTCGGTGACGGTGTTGAACGGCCACATCCACCAGATCCAGCAGAAGATCGAAGGCAACATCACGTTCCACACCGCGCGTTCGACCGCGTACCCGCAGCCCGCGCCGGGCGTCGGTCCCGCGCCAGGCCCGTTGCAGGACCTGCCAGCGGGCAAGCTGCATGACTACATAGGCATCCGCAACGTGCGCCATGTCCGCGGTTCGCAGGCGCTCGCGGTCACCGAGCGCACGCTCCCTTGAATCTCCATCCCGTCCCTTCCCGAAGGAGCCTTTGCATGCGTTGGCAATCCATTGCGTTTGCAGCGTTGTTGCCGTTCGCTTTCGTCGCACAGGCCACCTCGCCGGCCAAGCCGGCAGCGGCGTACCAGGTCGGCATCCGCAACTTCCGGTTCCAGCCCAAACAAATCGTCGTGCCGGCCGGCGCCACCGTGACCTGGGCCAACCACGACGAGGAACCGCACGTCATCACCAGTGCGGGCAATCGGTTCAAGGGTTCGCCCGCGATGGATACCGGCGATACCTGGAGCGCGGTGTTCACCAGGCCGGGAACGTATGCGTATTTCTGCTCGGTCCATCCGTTCATGACCGGCACGATCGTGGTGCGCTGACGATGCATCAAAAAAACAACGGGGCAGCAAAGCGCTGCCCCGTCGTCGTCTCTCTTCGCTGAGAGCGGTTATCCGGCTTGCGGCTCGGGTGGCGGCAGCGTTCCGGCTTCTTCTTCGCGCTCGCGTTCGGCGTGGTGATCCTGGCCCAATAGCAGGTACATCGCCGGTACCACGAACAGCGTGAACAGGGTGCCGATCGAGATGCCGGTGAAAATCACCAGGCCGATGCTGTGGCGGCCGGCCGCGCCCGCGCCGGCGGCGATCACCAGCGGAATCACGCCCAGCACCATCGCGAAGGTGGTCATCAGGATCGGGCGCAATCGCACCGATGCCGCTTCCTCGATCGCCTCGCGCTTGGACAGCCCGTGCAGGCGCTGTGCGTCGTTGGCGAACTGCACCATCAGGATGCCGTGCTTGCTGATCAGGCCGATCAGCGTGACCAGGCCTACCTCGGTATAGATGTTCAGCGTCGCGAGTCCGAGGTTGATGAACAGCAATGCACCGAAGATCGCCATCGGCACCGACACCAGGATCACGATGGGGTCGCGGAAGCTCTCGAACTGCGCGGACAACGCCAGGAACACGATGATGATCGAGAACATCAGTGTGAACAGGAAGCCGCCTGATTCCTGCTGGAACTGGCGCGATTCGCCGGCGTAGTCCACGGCGTAGCCCGACGGCGCGACCTGTTTAAGGGTGTCACGCATGAACTGCAACGCCTGCCCCAGCGACACGCCCGGTCCGATCACGCCACCAATGGTGGCCGAGTTCAACTGCTGGAAGTGGTTGATCGACTCCGGCACGGTCTGATACGTCAGGTGCGCCACGGTCGAGGCCGGGATCATCCCGCCCGAGGAAGTCTTGATGTAGTAGTTGTCGAGCTGCGCCGGATTCAGCCGGTCGTACTGCGGCACCTGCGAAATCACCCGGTAGGAACGCCCCGAGATCGAGAAATAGTTGACGTAGTTGCCGCCCAGCGCCGCCGACAACGCTGCGCCCACGCTTTGCTGGGTCAGGCCCAGCGCGGCCACCTTGTCGCGGTCCAGCGTCACGGTCGCCTGCGGCTGGTCGATCTTGAGATCGGAATCGACGTAGAAAAACATGCCGGATGCCTTGGCCTTGGCCAGCACCGCCTGCGACACCTCGTTCAAGTTCTGGAAGGGTTCGGTGGTCTTGATCACGAACTGCACCGGGAACCCGAATGCGCCCGGCAGCGACGGGAACTGGAACACCGCGATGTTGGCGCCCGCGATCTGGCTGACCTTCTGCTGCACCACCTGCTGGATCTGGTCGGCGCTGCGGCTGCGGTCGCCCCACGGCGTCAGCAGGATGCCGGCGAAACCGGTGTTCACGGCATTCGCGCCGTCCACCTGGAAGATATGCTGGTATTCGGGCAGGGATTTGGCGATGTCGAACACCTGCCTGGAATACAGTCCCATCTGGTTGATGGTGGCGTCGGGTGGTCCCTGGGTGTTGACCAGCACGATGCCTTGGTCCTCCTGCGGCGCCAGTTCCGACTTGGCGGTCTTGAACAGGTAAAAATTGCCCGCGAGGATCAGGGCACCGAACACGATCGCCACGATCCAGGTATCCAGCGAGGAATGCAGCAAGCGGTGGTAACGATCGCGCACCGCGTCGGCCACCTTGTCGATGCGTTTGACGAACGGCTTGTTGTGGTCTTCCTGGCGCAGGAAGCGCGAGCACATCATCGGCGACAGCGTCAGCGCGACGATCGCCGAGATCGCCACCGCGCCGGCCAACGTGAACGCGAATTCGGTGAACAGTGCGCCGGTCAGGCCGCCCTGGAAACCGACCGGCACGTACACCGCGACCAGCACGACCGCCATCGCCACGATCGGTCCGGCCAGCTCGCGTGCGGCCAGCAGCGCCGCCTGCAGCGGCGGCTGGTGATCCTTCATGTGGCGATCGACGTTCTCGACCACGATGATCGCGTCATCCACCACCAGGCCGATCGCCAGTACCAGCGCCAGCAACGTCAGCAGGTTGATCGAGTAACCCAGCAGCAGCATCACCAGGAACGCGCCGATCAGCGACAGCGGCATCGCGATCACCGGGATCAAGACCGAACGCAGGGTCCCGAGGAACAGGAAGATCACCGCCGTCACGATGATCAGCGTTTCGGCAAGGGTCTTCACCACCTCGTTGATCGAGGTGCGGATGTAATCGGTGCCGTCGTACACGATCCGCGCGGTGATGCCGGTCGGCATCTGCGCCTGGATCGACGGGAACACCTGGCGAACCCGGTCGATCACGTCCAGCACGTTGGCTTCCGGCGCGGCATTGACGCTCATGAACACCGAGCGTTTGCCGTCGAAGGCCACGTTGAAATCGTAGTTCTCGGCGCCCAGCGTGACGTTGGCGACGTCCTGCAGGCGCACGATGTCGTTGCCGTTGGCCTTCACCACGAGATTCTTGAATTCATCGACCGTGTGAAGGTCGGTCGCCGCGGTCAGGTTCACGCTGACCATCTGGCCCTTGGTGGTACCGATCGCCGAGAGATAGTTGTTGGCAGCCAGCGCCTGGTTGACGTCGCTGGCGGTGACGCCGTGCGCGGCCATCTTCACGGGATCGAGCCACGCGCGCAGCGCGAAGGTGCGCCCGCCGAGGATCGCAGCGTTCTGCACGCCTTCGACCGCGTTCAACTGCGGTTGCACCACGCGGGTCAGGTAGTCGGTGATCTTGTTGGACGGCAGCGTGTCGGAATAAAAACCCATGTACATCGACGCGACCTGCTGCCCCGTCTGCAGGGTGATCACCGGCTGCTGCGCCTGCGGCGGCAACTGGTTCTTGACCGAATTGACCAGCGCGCTGATTTCGGTCAACGCCTTGTTGCCGTCGTAGTTCAGCCGCAGCGTGGCGGTGATGAACGATGAGCTCGGCGTGCTGGACGAGGTCATGTAGTCGATGCCCTGCGCCTGCGCGATCGCCTGCTCCAGCGGCTGGGTGATGAAGCCCGCCATGGTCTGCGCGTCGGCGCCGTAATAGGTCGTCGCGACTGTGATCGTCGAGTTTTCGGTCTTCGGATACTGGCGGACCGGCAGCGAGGTCACCGCGCGCAGGCCCAGCACCAGGATCAGCAGGCTGACGGTGGCGGCCAGCACCGGGCGTTTGATGAAGAGGTCGGTGAATTTCATGTCGGCAATCTGCGCAGAGGCATCGTTTGACTGTAGGAGGGCCGGAAGGCCCGACCTGGTGCTGCTTGCGATCGCGGTGCTGGTCGCGGTTTTCGGTCGCGGCTTCCGCCGCTCCTACTCCTCCACCGGACGCGGATTCGGGTTGAAGGCCGGCTGCACGGAATTGTTGATGTCCACCGGCGTGCCGTTCTTGAGCTTCAGCTGGCCGCTGGTGACAACCATGTCGCCCGGCTTGATGCCGGAAAGGATCGCGATCTGGTCGCCACGCCGCGGGCCGACGGTCACCAGCACCTGTTCGACATAGTGCGACGGCCCGGACTTGCCACCGGGTTGCGCGGCCTTGGCCGCACCCGGGTCGGCGGCGGGTTTTTGCTGCCCGCCGCTTGTCGGCGGCTCACCCTGATGCACCACGAACACCGTATCGCCATACGGCGCGTAGGTCACCGAAGTCTGCGGCAAGGTGAGATAGCGCTGCTCGCTGCCGGAATCGACCGCGACCTTGGTGAACATGCCAGGCATCAGCAACTTGTCCGGATTGGGCAGCGTCGCTTCCACGCCGAGGTTGCGGGTGTCGGTGTTGACCTTGGGATCAGTCGCGCTGACCACGCCCGTGAACTCCTTGCCGGCATATGCGTCGGTGGTGACTTCGACCTTGCTGCCCACACGCAACTGATCCAGCGATGACTGCGGCAGGGTGAAATCGACGTACACCGGATCGAGTTGCTGCAGCGTCGCCACGGTCGTGCCGGGGTTGATGTACAGGCCAGGGTTGACCGTGATGATGCCGATGCGGCCCGCGAAGGGCGCGCGCAGCGTCTTCTTCGCCACCAGCGCGGCCTGCGCGGCGACGTTCGCCTGCGCGCTCTTCAAGCTGGCCATGTCGGTGTCGTACTGCGCCTTGCTGATCGCCTGCACCGCCAGCTGCTGCTTGGAGCGCTGCGCGGTCAGTTCGGCCAGCCGTTCGGTTGCCTGCAGCGAGGCCAGCTGCGCGCGATCCTGCGCATCGACCAGCTTCACCAGCAGCTGTCCCTTCTGGACATCGGCGCCCGACTTCACGTCCACGCTCTCGACCAGGCCAGCCAGTTCGAACGACAGGTCCACGCCATGCACCGCGCGCACGTTGCCGAACGCCTCGACGTGCGGCTGCCATTCCTGGTATCCCGCCGCCATCGCGCTGATGGTCTGCGGCGGGTTGCCCATGGACTTCATGAACTTGCCGATCATGATGCCCTTGAAGGTGTTGAAGCCGATCACCAGCACGAACAGCAGCACGATCGCGCCGATCACGATGATCAGGCGCTTGCGCAGGCCCGGCTTGCGGGGGGAGTTGTAATCGGTCATGGGTTGGTCTCGGTCGTGGCCACTTTTGAATCCGCGCCGTTCCAGCCACCGCCCAGCGCCGCGTACAGCGCGGCGGTATCGGCCAGCCGTGAGGTGCGCGCCTGGATCAGCGCGATGCGCGCCTGCTGGTACTGCTGCTCGGCGCTGAGCAGGTTGATGTAGTTGACCGCACCCACCCGGTACTGCGCGCGGGTCAGTTCGAGCAGCTTGTCGGCGTCGCGCTCGGCGGTGTTCTGCACTTTCAGCGAGTCCGCGTCGTATTGCAGCGCCTGCAACGAATCGGCCACGTTCTGGAACGCGGTCAGCACGGCCTGCTGCCAGTCGGCGAGCGCTTCGTCCATGCCGGCCTGCGCCGCGCGTTTCTTGTGCAGCAGTTCGCCGCCGTGGAAGAGCGGTTGCAGCAGGCCCAATCCGATCGACCATGAGCCGGTGCCGGCGGAGAACAGGTCGCCGCCCTTCAGCGCGGCGGAACCCGCGCTGCCCGACAGCGTGAGCTGTGGCAGCATGTTCGCGATCGAGACGCCGACCTGCGCGGTGGCGCTGTGCAACTGCGCCGACGCGGCGCGGATGTCGGGGCGCTGCGCGACCAGCGCGGATGGCAGGCTGACCGGAACATCCTGGGGCAGCTTCACCTGATCCAGCGTCACCGGCTGCAGCTCGAGCTGCGCCGGCGTCACGCCAAGGTAGGTCGCGAGCTGGTTCTGCGTCACCGCGAGTTGCTTGCGCAGCGGCGGCAGCGTGGCCTGGGTCACGGCCAGTTGCGAGCGTACCGCCAGCGTGTCCGACAGCGACTTCGCGCCGATCGCCTGCTGCTTCTGCGCGATGTCGAGTTCCTGTTGCAGCGAACCGACGATCTGCTCGGTCGCGTACACCTGTTCGCGCAGCGAAGCCTCCTGCAACGACGCGGTGACGACGTTGGCCGCAAGTATCAAATAGGTCGCATCAAGCTGCGCGCGCTGGAAATCGGCCTGCGCCCGCTGCGCCTCGATGCCGCGGCGCACGCCGCCGAAGATGTCGAACACGTAGCCGACGCTGACGCCGGCGTTGAAGACGTTGAATGGCCCCACGCGGGTACCGGTACCCGATGACGCAGCCGATTGTTTGCTGCGCGTCACGCCGGCGTTTGCGTCCAGCGTCGGGAACAGCGCGCCGCCGGCGGCCTTGGCGTTCTCCTCGGCCTGTCGCAACGCCGCTTGCGCAGAGGCGATGGTGGGGCTGTGTTCGAACGCGGTGCGCACGCGGCGGTCGAGCTCGGCGTTGTCGAACGTGGTCCACCAACGCTCCGGCACATTGCGGCCTTCGAGGAAGCGCTGGGCATCGCCGCCCGCGGTATCAGCCGCCACAGTGGACGTCGGCAGCGGCGCCGCCGTGTAGCGATCGACGGCGGGCGCGGCCGGAACCCGGAAATTCGGGCCAACGGCGCATCCGGCAAGCGCGAACACCGCCATCGCCAGCGCGGCCCGTCGGGTGGCGGACTTCAATTGGGTCATGGGTTGTGCGTCATTCAGGCTGGAAAACGGTCTGAAGCGTTCTGGAAGGAGCCTTGGAGGCCGTTCATATAACTAAACTGCCCGGTATTGTATTTATGCAGATCACGCAATGCAACGATTTTCGACGGACGAGGCGATCGAATATGGATAGT
>JAGWZT010000095.1 GCA_018971925.1 Lysobacteraceae bacterium
CACCGGCTTCCGTCTCGCCGCCGATCGTCCGGACCTCGTGATCGAGATTCCGCGCAACGCCAGCGCGGTGTATGAGTTCTACCGCGCGTCCGAATTGATCGAACTGGGGCGCGAGCGCGCCGAGCGCGCGCTCAAGGCGTGGCAGCCCGCCAAATCGCGGTAATCGTTCCACATCAAGGCTCGTGCCTCACCCGATCGTCATCCCGGCGCAGGCCGGGATCCAGCTCTTCCCTCTCCCGCTGGGAGAAGGAAACGTCAAAGTGCAGTGAGGTTCGCGTACGCCGCGACGAGCCACTTCGGCCCCGCGTCCGCGAAATTCACCTGGATGCGGGTGTGCGCGCCGGAGCCTTCGGCGCTGATCACCACGCCTTCGCCGAAGCTGGCATGGCGCACGTGCTGGCCGAGTTTGATCGGCAATGTATCGTCGAGGTCGGCATGGCCACGCGACGCGCGCGCGGTGTACACCGGCCGCGAAATCTTCGCGCGCGGACGCACTTCGGTCAGCAGGTGCGCGGGAAGCTCGTCGAGGAATCGCGAAGGACGTTGCAGCGTTTCGCTGCCGTACTGGCGGCGCGATTCGGCGTAGCACAGCACCAGCCGTTCGCGTGCGCGGGTGATGCCGACGTAGGCAAGGCGGCGTTCCTCTTCGAGGCGTGAGGCGTCTTCCATCGATCGCTGGGTGGGAAACAAACCATCCTCCAGGCCCACCAGGAACACCACCGGGAACTCCAATCCCTTGGCCGAATGCAGCGTCATCAATTGCACGCAATCGGTACCGGCTTCGCCCTGGCCTTCGCCGGCCTCCAGCGCGGCATGCGCGAGGAAGGCCGCGAGTTCGGAAAGGCCGGCTTCGAGGTCTTCCGGTGTCGGTGCGAAACGGCTGGCGACGTTGACCAGTTCGTCGAGGTTCTCGACGCGGGCTTCGGCATTGCCGCGGCTGTCGCGCTCGTAGTAATCGCGCAGCCCCGATTGGGTGATCGCGCGTTCGACCTGTTCGGCCAGCGTGATGTCGCCGGAGTCCCTGGCGAGTCCGTCGATGAGCGTCATGAAGCCACGCAGTGCATTCTTCGCGCGCGCGTTCAATTCGCCACCCGCCAGTTCGGCGAGCGCGGCGTCCCACAACGAGGTGTCGTCGGCGCGTGCGCGCCGGCGCAGCCCATCCACGCTGCGTTCGCCCACGCCGTGCGGCGGCGTCGCCAGCGCGCGTTCGAACGAGGCATCGTCGCCGCGGTTCGCGGCGAGCCGCAGGTAGGCCAGCGCGTCCTTGACCTCGGCGCGCTCGAAATAGCGCTGGCCGCCATAGACGCGATACGGAATGTTCTTCTGGTGCAGTTGTTCCTCGAAGTTGCGCGACTGCGCATTGGAGCGGTACAGCACCGCGATGTCGGAGGCGTGGCCGCCGCCGTCGAGGTATTCGCGAATGCGCTCGATCACGAAGCGCGCTTCGTCCTGCTCGTTGTAGGCGGCGTACAGCGCGATCGACTCGCCCTTGTCGCCGGACGTCCACAACTTCTTGCCGAGCCGCGAGGGATTCTGCGCGATCACCGCGTTGGCGGCTTCGAGGATGGTTGCGGTCGATCGGTAGTTTTGTTCCAGCCGCAGTGTTTTCGCGTCGGGAAAATCGCGCAGGAACGCGCGCATGTTCTCGACTTTCGCGCCGCGCCAGCCGTAGATGGACTGGTCGTCGTCGCCGACCGCGAAGACCTTGCCGGTGTTGCCGGCAAGCAGGCGAATCCACGCGTACTGCAGGGCGTTGGTGTCCTGGAATTCGTCGATCAGCAGGTGCCGCCAACGTTCCTGGTAGTGCGCGCGCAGCGCGTCGTTGTCGCGGACAAGTTCGTGCGCGCGCAGCAGCAGTTCGGCGAAGTCGACCAGCCCCGCGCGGCGGCAGGCCTGCTCGTAGGCTTCGTAGATTTTGAGGTACGTGCGTGCAACGGGATGGTCGCCGGGCTCGATGCCTTCGGGACGCTTGCCCTCGTCCTTCCACTGGTTGATCTGCCAGCAGGCCTGGCGCGGCGGATACTTGGCCTCGTCGATGCCGAGACCCGCGACCACGCGCTTTACCAAGCGCTGCTGGTCGTCGGCATCGAGGATCTGGAAGGTCTCCGGCAGTTGCGCTTCCTGCCAGTGCTGGCGCAGCAGCCGATGCGCGATGCCGTGGAAGGTGCCGACGGTCAAGCCGCGCATCCCATGCGGCAGCAGGTTGGCAAGGCGCCCGCGCATCTCGCCGGCGGCCTTGTTGGTGAAGGTGACCGCAAGGATCGACCACGGCGGCGCGCCCTCGGCTTCGATCAGCCAGCCGATGCGGTGGGTGAGCACGCGGGTCTTGCCCGATCCGGCGCCGGCCAGCACCAGGTAGTGGCTAGGCGGGGCGGCGACGGCTTCGCGTTGCGCGGCGTTGAGCGAATCCAGCAGGTACGAAACATCCATCGGTTCAATTGTAACGTTCACCCGCGCGGCCGACTTGGTGGTATGTTCGTCCGGCTCGTTGTATGTCATTCACCCAAAGGAAGGAGTATTGCCATGTCGATTCTCGATGCGTTGAAAGGTCTCGCGGGCGGACAGGGTGCTACCAGCGGCAATCCCACGTTGGACGTGATCGGCGGCTTGATCCAGAAGTCCGGCGGCGTCGGTGGTCTGGTCTCGACGCTGCAGCAAGGTGGCCTGGGCGGCGTGGTCAATTCCTGGGTCGGCACCGGTGCCAACCAGTCGGTGAGCGGCGCCCAGCTTGGGCAGGCGCTGCAGGGGACCGCCGCGGGCCAGCACGTGCAGGAGATGGCGCAGAAGCTGGGCGTCGATCCTTCGCAGGTGCTTGGCCAGTTGGCGCAGCACCTTCCCGGTGTGGTCAATCATCTGACGCCGGACGGGCAGGTGCCTGCAGGCGGCGGATTCAACCTTGGCCAGTTGTCAGGTCTTGCCAGCAAGCTGGGGCTTTGATCCGCATTCACGCGAAAAACGCGGCCGTGAGGCCGCGTTTTTTGTTGCCCGCGATCAGCGCGACTTCTTCAGCACGCCCGCGGCCAGCAGCACGCCGCCGACCACGATACCCGCGTAACCGAGCGGCGCCGGCACCGGCTTGTCCACGGTGGTCTTGACTTCGAGCTGTCCGAACTTGATCGGAGTCTCAGTGCTGGAATAGGTGAGTTTGCCCAGCGCGACCCACACGCCGAGCGCGATCAGCACGATACCGACAAGGATGGCTGCGATACGCATGCGCGGTCTCTCTTCGCGATGAACGTGGGACCAAGGCTACGCGAACCCGCCGGTGTACGCCACCCGCGTTGGGGGATGCCGCGCTGCCTTCCTTGCGGAAGGCAGCGCATGCGTTCAGTGCGTACTGCCGGCGCTGGCGGGCTCGGGTGCGGACGTGGGCGCCGGGGCTGGAGCCGGTGCCGAAACGGGTGCCGAGTTCGCGATGGAAACCGGCTTGGTGAAAGCCTGCTTCGGCAACACTTGCTCGGCGAGTTTGGAATCCTTGCCCAGCATCGCGACCTCGTCGGCCATGATGTGCGCGGCCTCGTCCAGCTCGATGTCCTTGGCCTGCCTGGCGGCTTTCTCGCGCGCCACCGAGGCCTTGACGCTCTGTTCGCCGGGCGTCAGTCCGTTGTCGAGCTGCAGGTTCACGCCTGAAACATCGCCCAGGGCTTCGCGGCGCTTCTTGAACGCGGCGTCCTGTTCTTCCTGCTGCTTGCGCTCGGCCTCGCGCACCTTGTAATTGAGCGACACCGATTTCTGGTCGTGCAGTTTGCGCGCGGCGGCCAGTTCATCCAGCAGCAGCTTCCACGCGGGATCGCTCGCGGCGCGCGTGTCGTGTTCCGCCGTCAACGGCGCGACCAGCGGTCTCTGGTCCGCGACCGGCGTGTACTCGGCCGGATCGATGTGCGTCCACTTCAGCGCGTTCGGATAGCTCGATTCACCATAATCCTTGTAGCCGATCGAATGCGGGAACAGGATGTTGGGCGTGACGCCGTGCAACTGCGTCGAATCGCCGTTGACGCGGAAGAACTCGTCGACCGTCATCTTCAGCTCGCCGAAGGTCGGCTTGGTGTTCATCGCCAGCTGGTCGAGGCTGGTCAGGGTCTGCACCGTGCCCTTGCCGAAGGTTTGCTCGCCGATGATCAGCCCGCGGCCGTAATCCTGGATCGCGGCGGTGAAGATTTCGCTGGCCGACGCCGAGCCGCGATTCACCAGCACCGCCATCGGGCCGGTCCACAGCATCTTCTCGTCGGAATCCTGTTCCTCGACCTGGCCGCGGCTGTCGCGCACCTGCACCACCGGACCCTTGCCGATGAACAGGCCGGACAGGTTCACCGCTTCGCTGAGCGAACCGCCGCCGTTGTCGCGCAGGTCCACGATCACCGCGGAAACCTTTTCCTGCTTGAGCTCGCCCAGCAGCTTGGCGACGTCGCGCGAAGCACTGCGGTAATCGGGGTCGCCACGGCGGCGCGCGTCGAAGTCTTCGTAGAAGCTCTGCAGGTCGATCACGCCGACCTTGATGGTACGGTCGCCTTCCTTGACGTCGATGACCTTCTTCTTCGCGGCCTGGTCGGCGATGGTGACCTTGGCGCGCACCAGCGTGATGAGCTTGGGCTTGGCATCCGGGCCGCCCTCGGCGGGCAGGACCTCCAGCCGCACGACGGTACCCTTCGTGCCGCGGATCTTCGCGACCACGTCGTCGATGCGCCAACCGACGGTGTCCACGATCGCGCCGCAGTCACCCTGGCCGACGCCGACGATCTTGTCGCCGACCTCGAGCTTGCTGGATTTCGCGGCCGGGCCGCCCGGCACGATTTCGCGGATCACGATGTACTCGTCGTGTTCCTGCAGCACCGCGCCGATGCCTTCCAGCGACAGCTTCATGGTGATGTCGAAGTTCTGGCTGGCGCGCGGGCCGAAGTAGTTGGTGTGCGGGTCGATCGCCATCGCGTACGCATTCATGAAGGTCTGGAACACGTCCTCGCTGTCGAGTTGGTGTACGCGGTCGAGATAGTTCTCGTAACGGTGCGACAACGTCTTGCGGATCTCCGCGGCGTCCTTGCCGGCCAGCTTCAGGCGGATCCAGTCGTTCTCGACGCGTTCCTTCCACAACTGGTCGAGCGCGGCGGTGTCGGCGGCCCAGGGCGCCTTGTCGCGGTCGAAGACGTAGGTGCCGTTGCCCTCGAGGTCGACGCCTTTCTTCAGCAACGCCAGTGCATAGGCGGTGCGTTCACCCGCGCGCTTTTCGTACAGGTTGAAGATCGCGAACGGGATCGACATGTCGCCGTTCCAGATCGCGTCGTCGAGCTTGGTGCGATCCGGCGCGAACCGGTCGATGTCCTTCCGGGTGAAGAACAGCTTGCCGCCGTCGAGCGCCTTGAAGTAGGCGTCGAAGATCTTCTCCGACATTGCGTCGTCGAGCGGCAGGGCTTCGTACTGGAAGCGCGTCAGCAGGCGTGCGGCGAGGATCGCCGCCTGGCCCTGCGCCGCGGTCGGTTTCAGGACCGGCGCGGGCGTCATCTTGTACTGGCCGACGGGTGCCGAGACGACGCTCGACGACGAGGCCGGGCAGCTGGACGCGGCGGCCGCGGGCGGGGTTTTGGCGTGCGCGCCCAGCGCGAACAGGGAGGCAACCAGGACAACGAAGACACGCTGCAACATGGATTTTCCTTGGACGGCCGCGTCACGGCGGCCGGATGCGCCCGCAGGCGCGGATGAAGACGAAAAGTGCGCCGGGCGTTCGCTGGCGCGTTCGGGTGCGTGGTACGGGCGGTCGAGGCTCGACTTGGCGCCGCCCGACACTAAAGTATCGGAAAACACGGGCGCCGGATATGGCCGCAAGTCATGCCGCGGCGCGGGGCAGGGCGGGGTCCGCATCCTGCGGCGACAATCCGAATTGTCTGCCCAGCTCGGCAATCAGCACATCCTCGACGTCGGCGAGTCGCGACGGGCCGCCCAAGTCTAGCATCCTGACGACCTGAAGCCCGGCGTAACCGCAGGGATTGATGCGATGGAAGGGTTCGAGGTCCATCGCCACGTTGAAGGCAAGGCCGTGGAAGCTGCATCCATGGCGCACGCGCAGGCCCAGCGCCGCGATCTTGGCCTCGCCCACGTATACGCCCGGCGCGCCTTCGCGACGCGCGGCCACTATGTTCCATTCGGCCAGGGTGTCGATGATGGCCTGTTCGATCCGGTGCACCAGCTCGCGCACGCCGACTTTCAAACGCCGCAGGTCCAGCAGCGGATAGGCCACGATCTGGCCGGGACCGTGGTAGGTGACCTGGCCGCCGCGATCGACTTGGACCACGGGGATGTCGCCGGGCGCCAGCACGTGCTCCGGCCGGCCGGCCTGGCCGAGCGTGAACACCGGGTCGTGTTCGACCAGCCATAGTTCGTCCGGCGTATCCGGCCCGCGCGCATCGGTGAACGCCTGCATGGCGTGCCACACGGGTTCGTACGGTTGGCGACCGAGGTGGCGGACGAGCAAGGGCAATGGCGCAGCGGGCATGGCTCGGAGATGGGGAGTGGGTAGCGGGAGCGCAAGCCGGTCGGCGTCCGCTCCCGCCGATCGTTCCTCGCGCCCGCTCACAACGTGTACCGGATGTCCGGATCGGCGCGCAGCGCGGCGTGCGCGGCTTCGTGCTTCTCGCGCGTGGGGCAGTTGAACACGACGCTGACCGAGACATAGTTGCCTTGGCTGGATGCGCGTTCGCGCACGCTGGCGTCGAGCACCGTGAGCCCCAGTCCGCGCAGGATCTCGGGTACGCGCGTGCGCAGGTTCGCGCCCGCGTTGCCCATCGCGGTGATCTCGAAGCTGCCGGGGAACTGGAAACCCTGGCCGTCCTGCTTCTCGATGTCGTCGAGGTCGCGCATGCGGTGGCTCAGCCCGAGGTGACCGGCGTGGCGGACGACACCGTCACGGTCGGGGCCGGCGTGGTGGTAGTGCCGTTGCCATGGTGGAACCATAGCAGGATCGCATCCCACAGCCGTTTGAAGAATCCGCCCTGCGGCGCGTCCTTCAGGACCACCAGCGGCTCGGTCACCAGCGGCTTGCCGTCGAAGCTGACCTTGAGAGTGCCGACTTGCTGGCCCTGCTTGTACGGCGCGATCA
>JAGWZT010000096.1 GCA_018971925.1 Lysobacteraceae bacterium
GCATCGCATGCGGCAGCCGCAAGTTCGACCCGCGCGTAACGCCCGTCGCGTGGTTTTGCATTTGGCGATGCGTGCAGGACCAGTGTCCATGCGCTGCCGTCCAGCAGATTCGCCTGTGGCGGCAATGCATCGAGACGGGCGTCCAGCACGACACGAAGCGGCTGAAAGCCCTCCCCTTCAAGGGGCGAATCGGATTGGTGTTCACGCCGCACCGTCAGGCGCGGATCATCCGTACGCGCGGTGCCGGCGCCGGTGAGGATCGCCGAACTGCGCGCGCGCCAGCGTTGCACGTCGGCACGCGCAGCTTCGCCGGTGATCCACTTCGATTCGCCATTGGCCAGCGCGGTGCGGCCATCCAGGCTCATCGCCAGCTTCACCCGCACCCATGGACGCCCGCGTTCGAAGCGCGAAAAAAATCCGCGATTCAATTCGTGCGCGGCGTCGCGCATCAAACCGGATTCGACCATGATGCCGGCTTCGCGCAACCGCCGAAGGCCTGCGCCCTTCACCTTGGGATTCGGATCTTCAGATGCAACCACGACGCGCGCGATGCCAGATTCGATCAGCGCATCGGCGCACGGCGGCGTGCGTCCATGGTGTGAACACGGTTCCAGCGTGACATAAACCGCGGCACCGCGCGCACGTTCGCCCGCGGCACGCAACGCGAACACTTCCGCATGCGGTTCACCCGCGCGCTGGTGCCAGCCTTCGCCCACGATCTCGTCATTGCGTGCAATCAAACAACCCACGCGCGGATTGGGCTGCGTCGTGAACAGGCCGCACTCGGCGAGGCGCAGCGCGCGGGCCATCAGGGCATGGTCGGTCGCCGAGAAGCTGGGACTCGGAACTCGGAACTCGGGACTCGAAGAAGCCGCCATCAGGTATCGCTCTGTGCAAAACCCAAACCGTTCGCGTTGAGCGTAGCTCGCGTAGCGAGCAGAGTCGAAACGTCCTTCGACTTCGGCCCTTCAGGCCTACGCTCAGGACGAAAGGATCAGGAGCAAGATTGCTCAGCGCTTCTTGTTCTTGTCGATGGGCACCACCGCGCCGCCGATCAGCGGCAACTGGCTTTCGCTCGGCGGCAGTTCGTGTTCAAGCCGATCGAGCTCCTCGCGAAAATCGGCGACGTCCTCGAACGAGCGATACACCGACGCATAGCGCACGTAACCGACGTGATCGAGTTTGCGCAATTCAGTCATCACCAGATCGCCGATCCGGCGCGACGGCAATTCGCGTTCGGTGGACACGCGCAATTGCCGCACCACGGCACGCACGGCCGCTTCGATACGGTCCTCGGTCACCGGTCGCTTGTGCAGCGCGCGGTCGAACCCCGTGCGTAGCTTGCGCGCGTCGAACGCCTCGCGCCGGCCATCGCCCTTGATGATCGCCGGCAGCTTCAGCTCCACCGTTTCCAACGTGGAAAACCGCTCGCCGCACGACGGGCACTCGCGGCGCCGTCGGATGGTCGAGCCTTCCTCCGAAACGCGCGAGTCGATCACGCGGGTGTCGATGTTCTGGCAGAAGGGGCAGTGCATGCGTCAGGCGTAAACCGGAAATTTCGCGCACTGAGCATTCACCAGCGCGCGCACATTCTCGATCACCCCGTCGTCGTTCGGCGCGTCCAGCACGTCGGCGACCCAGCCGGCGAGTTCGACGCAGTCGGCTTCCTTGTAGCCGCGCGTGGTCACGGCCGGTGTGCCGATGCGCAAGCCGGAAGTCACGAACGGTTTTTGCGGATCGTTCGGCACCGCGTTCTTGTTGACGGTGATATGGGCCTTGCCGAGCGCGGCTTCCGCGTCCTTGCCGGTGATCGGTTTGCCGATCAGGTCGACCAGGAACAGATGATCCTCGGTACCGCCCGAAACGATCTTGTAGCCACGTCCGATCAGGGTTTTCGCCATCGCCTTGGCATTCTTGACGACCTGCTGCTGGTACGCCTTGAACGACGGTTCAAGCGCTTCCTTGAACGCCACGGCCTTGGCCGCGATCACGTGCATCAGCGGGCCGCCCTGCAGGCCGGGGAACACGATCGACTGCAGCTTCTTGACGATATCCTCGGCGTGCTCACCCATCGCCGAATTCTTGGCGACGATCAAGCCACCGCGCGGGCCGCGCAGCGTCTTGTGTGTCGTCGAGGTCACGACGTGCGCGTGCGGCAGCGGCGAGGGATACACGCCCGCGGCAACCAAACCCGCGACGTGCGCCATGTCCACGAACAGGTAGGCGCCGACCTTGTCGGCGATCTTGCGGAAGCGCGCCCAGTCCATGATCTGCGAGTACGCGCTGAAACCGGCCACGACCATCTTCGGTTTGTGTTCGATCGCAAGTTTTTCGACCGCGTCGTAATCGACCACGCCCTGATCGTTCACGCCGTACTGCACGGCGTTGAAGATCTTGCCGGACAGATTCGGCTTGGCGCCGTGGGTGAGATGTCCGCCGTGCGCCAGCGACATGCCGAGGATGGTGTCGCCCGGCTGCAGCAGCGCGAAATACACGGCCTGGTTGGCCTGCGAGCCGGAATGCGGTTGCACGTTGGCGTAATCGCAATCGAACAACTGCTTCAGGCGTTCGATCGCCAGCGCTTCGGCCACGTCCACGTACTGGCAGCCGCCGTAATAACGCTTGCCCGGATAGCCTTCCGCGTACTTGTTGGTCAACACGCTGCCCTGCGCTTCCATCACGCGCGGGCTGGCGTAGTTTTCCGAGGCGATCAGCTCGACGTGGTCCTCCTGACGCTGCTTTTCCTCCATGATCGCGCTGGCAAGGGCGTCGTCATAACCGGCAATCCGCATTTCGTGGCTGTACATCGCGATCCTCTCGACAAGGCGTGGCTGCAGCCATGCATCTTAGCCGTTTCGGTGCACCTCCAGCGGACGGCTGGCACGCCGCATCCGCGTCCATGATAATGGTGGGTTCTCACCCGCATACCCTCGCACTTCGAGACAAGACGATGCAATACATCTACACCATGATCGGCGTATCCAAGATCGTCCCGCCCAAGCGCGAGATCATCAAGGACATTTCGCTGTCGTTCTTCCCCGGCGCCAAGATCGGCCTGCTGGGCTTGAACGGCGCCGGCAAATCGACCGTGCTGCGGATCATGGCCGGCGTCGATGCCGACTTCCAGGGCGAAGCGCGACCGGCCGCCGGTATCAACATCGGCTATCTCGCGCAGGAACCGCAACTCGACCCGGACAAGACGGTGCGCGAAGCGGTCGAGGAAGGCATGTCGCACATCCTCGACGCGCAAAAGCGTCTCGATGAAATCTACGCCGCCTACGCCGAGGAAGGCGCGGATTTCGACGCGCTTGCCGCCGAGCAGCAGAAGCTCGAGAACATCCTCGCCGCGGGCGACGCGCACACCATGGAAATGCAATTGGAAGTCGCGGCCGACGCGCTGCGGCTGCCGCCGTGGGACGCGAAGATCGGACCGTTGTCGGGAGGCGAAAAACGCCGCGTCGCACTCTGCAGGCTGCTGCTGTCGAAGCCCGACATGTTGCTGCTGGACGAACCCACCAACCACCTCGACGCCGAATCGGTCGACTGGCTGGAGCAGTTCCTGCACGACTATCCCGGCACCGTGGTCGCGGTCACCCACGATCGCTACTTCCTCGACAACGCCGCCGAGTGGATCCTGGAACTCGACCGTGGTCGCGGCATTCCCTGGAAAGGCAATTATTCGTCGTGGCTGGAACAGAAGGACGAACGCCTGAAGCAGGAAGCCTCAACCGAAAAGGCGCGCCAGAAAGCCATCCAGAAGGAACTGGAATGGGTGCGTTCGGCCGCCAAGGGCCGTCAATCCAAGGGCAAGGCACGCTTGAACCGCTTCGAGGAATTGAATGCGGTCGATTACCAGCGCCGCAACGAAACGAATGAAATCTTCATCCCGCCGGGCGAACGCCTCGGCAATGAAGTGATCGAGTTCAAGCACGTGTCGAAATCATTCGGTGACCGCTGCCTGATCGATGACCTGTCGTTCAAGGTTCCGCCCGGCGCGATCGTCGGCGTGATCGGCCCCAACGGCGCCGGCAAATCCACGTTCATGAAGATGGTGATGGGCAAGGAGCAGCCGGACTCCGGCGAGATCCTGCTGGGCAAGACCGTGCAGCTCGCCTACGTCGACCAGTCACGCGGCATGCTCAACGACAAGCACAACGTGTGGCAGGAAGTCTCGGGCGGCCTCGATATCTTGAAGATCGGCAACTTCGAGATCCAGTCGCGCGCCTACATCGGCCGTTTCAATTTCAAGGGTTCCGACCAGCAGAAGATTGTCGGCCAACTCTCGGGGGGCGAACGCGGCCGCCTGCACCTTGCCAAGACCCTGCTGGAAGGCGGCAACGTGCTGCTGCTCGACGAGCCGTCCAACGACCTCGATGTCGAAACCCTGCGCGCACTGGAAGAAGCACTGCTGGAATTCCCAGGCTGCGCGATCGTGATTTCGCACGACCGCTGGTTCCTCGATCGCATTGCGACCCACATCATCGCCTTCGAAGGCGATTCGCACGTCGAATTCTTCGCCGGCAACTACAACGAATACGAAGCCGACAAGAAGCGCCGGCTCGGCGAGGAAGCGGCAAAGCCGCACAGGGTCAAGTACAAGAAGCTCGCGTAAGCGTCGGGACTCGTGACTCCGCCAAAAGCGCCAAAAGGGGACGGAGGGAGTTAAGTTGCGATTTAATTCCCTCCGTTCCCTTTTGGCAGCAGTTCCATCGCCATCACGATCGCATCCTCGCGACCGCGCCGCGCCGGGTAGTAGCCGGGCCTGCGGCCGATCTCGTTGAAACCGGCGCGTTCGTACATCGCGTGCGCCAGGTCATTCGACGGGCGTACTTCCAGGAACACGCGCTCGACGTGATGCCAGCGTGCAAGGTCCAGCACGCGCTTCAACAAGTACGCGCCGTGCCCGCGGCCCTGGTGCAACGGCGCCACGCAAACGTTGAGGATGTGCGCTTCGCCCGCACCCACCGAAAGGATGCCGTAGCCGATGATGACGCCACCCTGCTCCAGCACCCAGCAGTGATGACCGTTGTCGAGGCAACTGCGGAAGATGCCGCGCGACCAGGGAAATTCGTAGGCGGCCGCTTCAATGTTGGCGACCGCCGAAATATCTTCCTGTGCCATCGGACGCAATGCGGCTTCAAGGGGCGCCACGGCGGCCACGTCAGCCGATCCCGTTGCGGCCCAGCGCCTGCATCTGTTCCCACAACACGCGCTTGCGTTCGCGGTCCACATTCAGCACCGCCAGTGGATCGACGCGCAATATGCGGATCGCGGGCACGCCCTCCGGTATTGGCGCCGCCCCGAACACCATCACCGCTGCACTCGAATCGCCCGCCACGTCGCACACCCGCACGGACTGCAGCCCCGCCTTGGATACCGCTTCGGTCAATGCCTGGTACATCTTGTTGATCGCTGGATCGCGCAATTCCGCGGGATCGGGTTGCAGGGCCAGGCGGCGGATCGAAGTCTTTTCCGGCATCGCTGCAGGCACGGGCGGTACGACGTGCGGCGCCTGCGCAGCAACACCCACGGAAACCCGCCGACGCAACCGCAGCGGCTGCACGCCCAGCGCGCGCAGGCGCCGTTCACGCAGCGCGGGCATCGCGTCACTCATGCGGATGTGCTTCCGCCTGCGCCTGCCGACGAGCCATGCGCAGGCGCCGCCGCGACGCACGGCTGCGCAGGCCCCACAACGTGATCACGATGCCCGATAACGCGTAAGCCGTGGCGAGCGCGAGCAATACCAGCGCCGTATTGAGCGTCAGCGCCACGATGATCAGCACCGCCAGGATGATCCACACGAACGGCACGCGATCATTGACCGGCAGCGTCTTGAAACTGAAATAGCGCACCCGGCTGACCATCAACAGTCCCGCGACCACGGCGAGGATGGGCGTGAAGAAACACAACCCCTGTCCTTCGATACCGAAGTTCTGCATGGACCATACGAACGACATGCAAAGCCCTGCCGCCGCCGGACTGGCGAGGCCCTGGAAGTAACGTTTGTCGGCGACGCCGACCTGCGTGTTGAAGCGCGCCAGGCGCAGCGCCGCGCAGGCGGCGTAGAGGAACGCCGCGCACCAGCCGACCTTGCTCCACACCGGCCCGTAGTCGCGCAGGTACTGCAGCGACCACGTGTACATCACCAGTGAAGGCGCAAGCCCGAAACTGACCAGGTCGGAAAGCGAGTCGTATTGCACGCCGAATTCGCTCTGGGTGCCGGTGAGTCGCGCGACGCGACCGTCCATGCCATCCAGCAGCGCGGCAATGAACACCGCGATCGCGGCATGCGTGTAGAAACCCAGGAACGCGGCAACGATCGCGTAGAACCCGGCGAACATCGCACCGGTCGTGAACAGGTTCGGCAGCAGGTAAATGCCGCGTCGCACGGGTTTGCGGGGAAGCATGTCTGTCATGCGGATGGCCAACTCAAGCCTTCCAGCAGTTTAGCCCATGCCCCAAGCGGCCGGGCAGCGGAACAACCGTGACACCCGTCCGGATGCCGCCGGGCGGCTGTGGCATACTCGCGCCACCCTTCCAGGCGTTCAGGGGACCTTCCATGCACATGCGCAGCTTCGTCGTCGCGTCGGCCATCGGTCTTTCACTGGCATGCGTTACCGGTTTCGCGAGCGCGCAACAGATTTACAAGTGGAAGGACGCCACCGGCGTCACCCATTTCTCGCAGACGCCGCCTTCGTCGGGTACCCATTTCACCAGGATGCGCCTGACGAACGCGCCGGATGTGTCGTCCAACCCGCCACCTGCTCCCGGCAGCGCGGACAACACCCAGCCCGACACCGACACCGGCGCCCCGCAACAAACTGCGCCCGCAAGCAGCACCCAGCCTGATACGGCGTCCAACCGCGCCGAGCTGTGCAAGCAGTTGGGCTCGAACATCAGCCTGCTGCAGAGCAAGCAGCCCGTGGTGACTGGCGGCGGCGGCAAGCAGGAAGTGATGAGCGACAACGCCCGCGAAGCGCAACTGGCTACCGCACGTGCGCAACAGGCGCAATACTGCTCGTCGAAGGGCAGTTGATCGTCCACCGCCACGTTGGCGTAAAGCTGCACGACGCCTCGT
>JAGWZT010000097.1 GCA_018971925.1 Lysobacteraceae bacterium
TACGTGCACGGGCAGGAACGCTTCTTCCAGATGGATCTGCAACGCCGCGACGCGGCGGGCGAGCTGGCCGCGCTGGTCGGCCCCAAGGCCCTGCCCGTCGACGAGAACCACCGGCTGCACCGTTTCCGCGCGCTGGCGGAGCACGAGCTCGCGCTGATGACCCCGAGCCAGCGCAAGTTCATGGCCGCCTATACGGCCGGCGTCAACGCCGGGCTGGCACATCTTTCCGTGCGCCCCTGGGAATACCTTCTGCTGGACGCGAAACCGCAGCCGTGGACGGACGCCGACACCATCCTGACCATCGACGCGATGTTCTTCGACCTCAATCAGGACGGTGACAACCCGCGCGAACTGGACATCGCGCGCATGCGTGCGGTGTTGCCGACGGCGCTGACGGACTTCCTGCTGTCGCCTTCGCCACGCTGGGAAGCACCCATGCTGGGTGGCCCCACGCATCCGGTAGCGGTGCCGGACGCCTCGGTATTCGACCTTCGCACTTCGCCGCCGCAGGAAGTGGCGTTCGCGCGCGGCGTTCGCGCCGTCGCGCTGGCCGACCAGGCCAACACCGGGATCGGCAGCAACGGATTCGCGGTGGGTGGTGCGCTGACCGGTGGCGGTGCGATCATCGCCAACGATCCGCACTTGAGCTTGCGTGTCCCGAACATCTGGTACCGCGCGCAGCTCCGGTACCCCGATCCGACCGATCCGCAGCGCATGATCGATTTGAATGGCGTCACCCTGCCCGGTGCGCCAGCCATGGTGATCGGCAGCAACGGCCATGTGGCATGGGGTTTCACCAACAGTTCCGGCGACTGGATGGATTGGGTGCGCGTCATCCGCAATCCGGAGAACCCATCGCAGTACAAGACCCCGGACGGCTGGGCCACGATCACCAGGCACGATGAAACCATCCACGTGAAAGGTGCGCCGGACGCGCACATAACCGTCGAGGACACCATCTGGGGTCCGATCATGGCGAAGGCTCCGGATGGCACGCCGCTGGCCCTGGCGTGGACCGCGCAGGATCCGCGCGCGGTCAACCTCAACCTGATGAAACTCGAAACGGCGAACACGGTGGACCAGGCACTCGCGCTGGCGCCCACCATCGGCATTCCGCCGCAGAACCTCGTGGTCGCGGACGCGCACGGCAACATCGGCTGGAGCATTGCCGGCAGCGTGATTCCGGTGCGCGCGGGCTTCGACCCTTCCGTGCCGGCCGACTGGTCGAAACCCGGCACGGGCTGGATCGGCTATGCCACGGCCGCACAGGATCCCCGCATCGAAAACCCTGCCGGTTCGCGCATCTGGACCGCCAACCAGCGCATCGTCTCAGGCGACGCGCTGGCATTGATCGGCGACGGCGGCTACGACCTGGGGGCACGCGCACAGCACGTGCGCGACGACTTGCAGGCGCGCGATCACTTCACCGCATCCGACATGCTGGACATCCAGCTCGATAACCGGGCGCTGTTCCTGGCTCGCTGGCAGAAGCTGCTGCTCGGCGTGCTCGACGCGTCGCATTGTGATCAAGACGACCCCGGCTCGTCGCGCACCCCCGTGCCGGCCGGGACGGCTGCATCCCCGGATCAAGTCCGGGGCAGGCTCTGCGCTCGACTGGAGTCATTGAAGCCATACGTGCAGGACTGGCAGGCACGCGCCGCCACCGGCAGCGTCGGTTATCGCATCGTGCGGATGTTCCGCGAGAAGACGCGCGAAAACGTGTTGGCGCCCTTCACCGCGCGGGCGGCAAAAAAATGGGACGATTTCAAATGGCCGTCGCCCCAGGTCGGCGAGTACGCGGTGTGGACACTGGTGACGCAAAAGCCTGCGTGGCTGCTCGATCCGAAATACAAGGATTGGAACGCGCTGCTCGCCGACGCCGCCAGACAGGTGGCCGAAGAACTGGCGATGCGACCCGAGCCGCTCGCCGACGAGACCTGGGGCAGGAAGAACACCGCCAGGATCGACAACCCCTTGTCGGTGGCGTTGCCGGAATGGCTGGCGCGGTTTTTCGACATGCCGCATGACGAACTGGCGGGCGACAACAACATGCCGCGCGTGCTGCATCCGGCATACGGCGCGTCCATGCGCATGGACGTGCAACCCGGCGATGAAGCGCACGGCATTCTGGAAATGCCGGCCGGGCAATCCGACAACCCGCTCTCGCCATGGTTCGGCAAAGGCCACGAAGCGTGGGTGCACGGCAAGCCGGCGCCGCTGCTGCCGGGGCCCGTGAAATACCGTTTGACCTTGCTGCCGGCAAACTGACGGCAGTGCGATGGTCTTGCGCCGTCGCAAGCAACCCGGCGAACATCACCGCATGACTTTCAAACGCATTCTCCAGGGTACGCGCGGACGCCTGGCCTGCGGAGCGGCGGTGTTGATCGCCGCCGTGCTGCCCGCCGCATGCACGCAAACCTCGCACGGCGTTTCCAGCCACGACGTGGTGTTCGACAACGTCCACTATCGCGTAGTGACCGTGGATACGGCCGAGGCCGGGCTGGGGCTGCACTGGCGCGACCCCGCCACCGGCGAGCCGTTCGCCAGCATCCACGCGCTGCAGCAGTGGGGCGCTGCGCACGGTCGCCAGTTGCTGTTCGCCACCAATGCCGGCATCTACGACGCGCAGGGTGAACCGCTGGGGCTCTACGTCGAGAACGGCAATGCCTTGAAACCGCTGAACACCGTGCACGGCAACCCGGCTTCGGGCAACTTCTCGCTGCTGCCGAACGGCGTATTCGCGCTCGATGCCGATGGCCACGCTTCGGTGCAAACCACCGCCGACTTCGCAACCGCTCATGCGCGACCGCGCTGGGCCACGCAATCCGGACCCATGCTGGTCATCGACGGCAAGATCAATCCGAACTTCGATGTCGACTCCGACAGCACCAAATGGCGCAGCGGCGTGTGCGCGCCCAGGCCGGACGAAGCGGTGTTCGCTGTCAGTACCGCGCCGGTGAATTTCCACGAATTCGCGCGACTCTTCCGCGACAAGCTGGGCTGCCGCAACGCGCTGTTCCTCGATGGCACCTTGTCGCAAATCTACGTGGACGGCGACTACTACGGCGCACCGGCGTTCATGGTGAAACCGTACGCCGGGATGTTCGCCGTGTTCACGACAGCGAACAGCGATTAGCGAATCCCCTGAAGCCGGTTCGGACGCGGATCAAAGCCGCCGGGCGGGAATTTGGATTCGCCCGGTTGCTTGCTTCGCGTGCTCACTACAACCCATCTCAAGAGCTTTGCACACATCAATATGCAATTACGCGGTCGGGCTGGGTACGCTCGCGCCGCGGTCGGGGCTCGCGCCGATTGACCCGTCTGCCGTGAAGGGTGGCACACCAACAGGGGAGCGACATGCGCTTGAGATCACCGACCACCGCGCCATCACTGGCGCTGAAAGACATCCATGGGCAGTCCGTCGTGATTGGCGGCGCCAGCGGCCGGCGCACGCTGTTGTGCTTTTTTCGCGACGCCGCTTGCCCGTTCTGCAACTTCCGCATCTACGAATTGACCCACCATCACGCCAGTCTGGCGGCGCTGGGGTTGGACATTGTCGCGGTGTTCACCTCGACGTCTGACGAAGTGCGACGGTTCGTGGCGCGCAAGCCACGGCCCTTCGCGGTGATCGCCGACCCGACTTCCAGCGCACATGAAGCGTATGGCATCGAGCGCTCGTTCTGGCGCAAGTGGAAAGGCGTCTTGACCCGGATCCCGACGCTTCTGAAAGGATTGCGCATCGTCGGGTTGTCCGGCCTCAACACCACCAACCTGATGCCCGCCGATTTCCTGATCGACGAAGACGGCAACATCGCCGAAGCCCATTACGGCGGCGACGCCGGCGATCGCATCCCGTTCGAGCGCGTCGAGTTGTTTCTCGCAAAAGGTTTGCTCAAGCGCGCAAAAGCCGCCGCCTGAAACGGGGTCATCAGCCAAGCAACCGCTCGGCAATAGCCAGATGGATCGTCGGCAGGCGTTCGAGGTCATCCAGCGCGACACACTCGTCGATCTTGTGGATGGTGGCGTTGACGGGGCCGATCTCGACGACCTCCGCGCCGAGCGGCGCGATGAACCGGCCGTCCGACGTGCCGCCGCCGGTGCTGGGTTGCGGTTCGATGCCACACATTTCGCGGCAGACATCGATGACCACCTTGCGCAGTTTTCCGCCTTCGGGCGAATGGAATGGTTCGCCCGAAAGATTCCAATCGATCGCACAGTCGACGCCGTGCCTCTTCAGAATCGTTTCGGTGCGTTCGCGCAGCGATGTCGCGCTGCTGGCCGTGCCGAAGCGAAAATTCGCGTCGATCACCACGCTGCCCGGAATCACGTTGAGCGCGCCGGTGCCGCCGTGAATGTTGGAAACCTGGAACGTCGTCGGAGGGAAGTCGGCATTGCCGTCATCCCAGCGCGTAACGGCGAGCTCCGCCAATGCAGGCGTGAGGGCATGGATGGGATTTTTCGCAAGATCGGGATAGGCGACGTGGCCCTGGATGCCGTGCACCGTCAACCGGAACGACAACGATCCGCGCCGGCCGACGCGAATCAGGTCGCCCAGACTTTCCTTCGATGACGGCTCGCCCACCACGCACCAGTCGATGCGCTGGCCGGTTTCGCGGAAATGCTGCGCGACCCGGCGGACGCCATCGAGGTTGACCGGGCCTTCCTCGTCGCTGGTCAGCAACAGCGCGACGGTCCCCGGATGATGCGGATGCGCTGCGACGAATTGCTCCAACGCAACCACCATCGCCGCGACGCCCGATTTCATGTCCGCCGCGCCACGCCCGTACAACTTGCCATCGCGCACCGTCGGCTCGAACGGCAGGGAGGTCCATTCCTGTTCCGGCCCGCTCGGCACGACATCGATGTGACCCAAGAACGCGAGCACCGGGCTGCCCGATCCGTGCGTCGCCCACAGGTTGGCGACGTCGCCGTAACGCAGATGCTCGCAATGAAACCCTTTCCGCTCCAGCCGTGCGGCGATCATTGCCATGCAACCCGCATCGTCGGGTGTCAGCGAGCGGCGACGGATCAGCTCGCAGGTGAGATCAAGGACTTCGGACATGGCGCACTCGCGCTGCAAGCAACGACGCGCAGCATAACAACGCGTGCCTCAACCTGTAATCACGGTACCGAGCACGTGCCCCACGCCGAACGTGATGGCTGCCGCCACGGCAGTGATCGCGAACTGGCGCGCGATCGAGAACGCGAGGTTGCGGCCGGTGAACAGCGAGGTGCCGACCGCGATCAGGCACAGCCCCAGGAACGTGGTGCCCATGCTGGCGAACATCGCGGCTTGGCCGCCGAGAAAAAAATACGGCGCCACCGGAAAGATCGCACCGAAGGCGAAGAAACAGAACGATGAAATGGCCGCGCTCCAGGCCGAGCCGCCGAGTTCCGACGGATCGACGCCCAGGTCTTCGCGCACCACGGTATCCAGCGCGGTGCGCGGTGTTTCCGCGAGATGCTCGGCCAGGTGCTTGGCCTTGGCGCGTTCGAGCCCCTTCTCGCGGTAGATGCCCGCGATGTGACGCACGCCTTCCTCGGGCGCGACCGCCAGCCGCTCGGCACGCTCGGTGATCTGCGCCTGGTAGAACTCGCGCGAACTGTTCACCGACAGCCACTCGCCCAGCGCCATCGAACAGGCGCCCGCGACCAGCCCCGCAAGCCCGGCGAGCAATACCGCGTGATTGCCGGTAGCAGCACCGGCCATGCCCATCACCAGGCTGACGTTGGACACCAGTCCGTCGTTCGCGCCGAGCACGGATGCGCGCAGGGTGTTGCCGCCCGCGGCGCGATGCCGGTGCGCCTGCGCACGCTTGTCCGCCGGAACGAAGTGATCGCGGTGCCCTTCTCGATCGACCGGCGTTTCCAGATGATCGGCGTGTTCCAGCCGCACCACGGTCGGCATCACGAACCCGGTACCGAACCACTTCGCCAACGCTCCCAGCACCCGAACGCGCGTGCGCGGATGCGGCGCCGGAACTTCGGCCCCAACATTGCGCAGGCGTGATTCCCAGAACGACGCGTTGGCACGCTCGCCGTCGGCGATACGCCGGTACGCGCGCGCAAGGCGTGGATCGGAAGCAACCGCGGCGAGGCGTGAGTACAAGGCCTCGTTGTCGCGCTCGACGCGAAGGTTCTTGAGATAGCGACGGACGCGGGGGTCGGTCACTTGCCGAACAGCTTCTTGAAGGCGTTGTCGCTGAAACCGACGCTGACGCGACCCTCGTCAACCATGACAGGCCGCCTGATCAACGCGGGATATTCCTTCAACAGCAAGGTCCATTCCGGTTCGCTGGAAGGGTTCTTGCGTTGCGGAAGCAGGTTGCGCCAGGTGGTGGAGGCCTTGTTGACCAGTTTTTCCCAGCCGCCGAGTTGCCGCGCCCAATCCTTCAGTGTCGCTGCAGGAACGGGGTCCGCGCGATAGTCGACGAACGTGTGCGCGACGCCGAAACGATCCAGCCAGTTGCGCGCCTTGCGACAGGTGTCGCAGGTGGAAAGGCCATACAAGATCGCACTCATTCGCCGCTCCGCAGCAATTCGTTGATGGAGGTCTTGGCGCGCGTTTTGTCATCCACGCGCTTGACGATGATCGCCGCGTACAGGCTGTGCGAAGCGTCCGCGGCCGGCAACGTACCCGACACCACCACGCTTCCCGCGGGCACGCGCCCGTAGCTGATCGTCTTCGCGGCGCGATCATAGATGCGGGTGGACTGGCCGAGGTACACACCCATCCCGAGTACGCTGCCATGCTCCACGATCACGCCTTCCACGACTTCCGAACGCGCGCCGATGAAACAGTCGTCCTCGATGATCGTCGGGCTAGCCTGCAGCGGTTCCAGCACGCCGCCGATCCCGACACCGCCAGACAAGTGCACGCGCGCGCCGATCTGCGCGCACGACCCGACCGTGGCCCAGGTATCCACCATCGCGCCCGGGCCGACGTGCGCGCCAACGTTGACGTAGCTCGGCATCAGCACGGCGTCTTTCCCGACGAACGCGCCGCGACGCACCAGCGCTCCCGGCACCACGCGCGCGCCGGCATTGCGGAATGCCGTTTCTT
>JAGWZT010000098.1 GCA_018971925.1 Lysobacteraceae bacterium
TTCGACGTCAACAACATCTGCGTGATCGTGCCGCTGCGTTCGTCGAAGGCGCAGATCCTGCTGGAACAGACCATTGGCCGCGGCATGCGCCTGATGTGGCGCGAGCCGGAATACGCCGACAGCAAGCGCGAGAATCGCGAACGCATCAACCGCGGCGAGGAACCGGAAAGCCTGATCGACATCCTCTCGATCGTCGAGCATCCGGCGTTCCAGAGCTTCTACGACGAACAGCTCGGCAAGGGCCTGGTCGGCGAAACCGGCGACGACGAAGGCAGCGGCATCGGCGACCTGATTACTGTGGAACTGCGCCCGAACTACGAGCAATACGATTTCGCGATTCCGTTCATCCTGCGCGAAGCCGAGGACACGCTGGAACACCTGCCGATCGATGTCGCCGCGTTGCAGCCGTTCACCGGGATGACGCGCGCGCAACTGAGCGAACTGGTGGGCAAGGGCGACACCTTCACTTCGCACGACCTGCAGAGCAGCACGCTGTTCGGCGACTACCGCGTGGACGGCGCGGTGATGAACGTGGGCGGCTACAACGAGCTGCTGTCGCGGTTGACGCGGCGGATCACGCAGGCGTTGAGCCAGCCGCTGACAACCGGCCGGAAGGTCGCGGACCAGTGGGCCAAGCCGTACACGCAGGTCAGTTCGGCGGCGCTGGCGTCCGCCATCGACGACTACATCCGCGAACGCCTGTTCCGCGAGGACTTCGAACCGTTCGAGGATGAGTATTGGCGGCTGCTGATGCTGCAGCCGGTGGTGGAGCACATCGTCAAGGTGTTCGCGCTGGCGTTGGTCAAGGCCGAGGATCACGCGGTTACAGGCGAAACCGAAGTGCATCATCGCCAGCTTTCGGAGGTCGCAAAATTGGCGATGCGCGAAAGTTCGTCCATGGAAGTCAGCAAGTGCATCTATCCGCGCCTGTCGTACCCGAGCCGGAGTGGTGGTTTGGAGCGCGCCTTCATCGAATGGGCATTGCGCGACACCGGCATCGCGGCGTTCTGCAAGGTCAGCGAGAACCGGCACGATTTCGTGCGGCTGCGCTACGTCAAGGACAACGGTCTGCCGGCGTTCTATTCGCCGGATTTCCTGGTGCGCACGGCGGATGCCATTTACCTCGCTGAAACCAAGGCGCAGGACCAGACCAGCCATCCGAACGTGCTGCGCAAGCGCAAGGCCGCCTCGGCCTGGTGCGAGCGCGTCAATGAGTTGCCGCCTGAGTTGCGTGGCGGCCTGCCGTGGCATTACGCACTGGTCGGCGAGTCGGTTTTCCACGACTGGCGGCAGAAGGGTGCAAGGCTCGGCGAACTGTTGGCGTTTTCCAAGGTGAGGGAGACATTGAAGCGACAGGCGCAAGGGGGTTTGAATCTGGAAAGCTGAGGCCTTGCTGACTCGAATGTTCAGCGCCGCTGAACGACAGCGGGCGATTGTCTTGACGCCATTGCGCGGGCCGCGTGAAGTGGAAGAGCCACGGCATGTGGCACGCCTTGTCGCAACGCGTTGCCACGCGACTCGCACCTTCCTCAAGCAAGGAGGATTCAATGAAGCGCCTGCATTCGTTTTCCAGCCTCGCCGCGGTCATCGCATTGACCTGCGCCGCCCCGCTCGCCTTGGCGCAGACGCCGCCGCCGGCCCGGCCGCAACAGCAGAGTACACAGCCGGGCGTCACGCATCAGCCGCCTTTCCAGACCACGCCGCAGGCCCAGGCCCAACAGCAGTTGCCCGCGCGCATTCCCAAGGCCAGCGCAACCAGCAACGTGAAAGGCCAGCACGACATGGCGGGCACGGTGCAGTCGGTCGATCCGAACGGGATGGTCCAGGTGCAGACCGGCCTCGGCAATTTGACGGTGCACTTCCCCGACGCCGCCCAAAACCTGAAGAAGGACGACAAGATCATCCTGCACCTCAGCTATTCGATGGATGCCTCGGGACCATCGTCCGCACCGTCCGCGTCGAAGTAGTCGAACCAGGCCACGCTCAATCGCCGGTTGCTGCCGGCCGATGGTTGTCCTGCCCGCGGGGCGCGTTCCGGTGGGTGCCGGACATTTGTCAACGTTATGGTGGCCTGAACGTTTTGCTGCAAGCGTCGATGGATACTCGCTTTGCCCAGGCGGGTGTGCTACGAATGACAGCCTGACAAACGATCCACGCGAGAGCTGGCGATGTCGGCAGTGTTGCAGCACGGCAATGATTCCAACGGTATCGCAGCGGACGACGCGGGCGCGCGCGTCTGCGGGCTTCTGATCGAGCGCGGGCGCCTGAAGGAAGACGACCTCGCGCGCGCCGAGCGGCTGCTGGCCGAAGCCCCGGAAACCCGCCTGACGGCGTTGCTGGCGCGGCTCGGCCTGGTGTCGGAACGCGACCTGGCCGAGGCGTGGGCGGAGACCTTGCGCCTGCCGTTGCTGTCGGTCAAGGACGCGCCGGATGCGCCGCCCGAAACCGCGCTCGGCGTGCGCTTCATGAAGCAATACCACGCGGTGCCGGTGGCGGAATCGGAATCGGCGCTGCAACTCGCCACGGCCGATCCGGGCGACGCCTACGTCGCGCACGCGGTGCAGCTTGCATGCGGACGGCCGGTCTCGCTGGTCGTCGCGGCGCGTTCGGATATCGATGAACTGATCGAACGCTGGTTCGGCGCGGGCCGCAGCGCGCTCGGCACCATCGTGGAAGGGCTGGAGGGCGAGGTCGGCGAGCGCTCGGGCGACGACGACATCGAACACCTGCGCGATCTCGCGTCCGAAGCGCCAGTGATCCGGCTGGTGAATCTGTTGATCCAGCGCGCGGTGGAAGCGCGCGCTTCGGACATCCACATCGAACCGTTCGAGAACCGCCTCAAGGTGCGCTACCGCATCGACGGCGTGCTGCACGAAGTGGAAGCGCCGCCGGCGTCGTCGACCGCCGCGGTGATTTCGCGCATCAAGATCATGGCGCGCATGAACATCGCCGAGCGCCGTCTGCCGCAGGACGGCCGCATCATGCTGCGGGTGCAAGGCAAGGAACTGGACTTGCGCGTGTCGTGCATCCCGACCAGCTTCGGCGAGTCGGTGGTGATGCGCATCCTCGACCGCGGCAGCGTGGTGCTGGATTTCGATTCGCTGGGTTTCGACGAACAAACCCTGCCACCATTCCTGCGCGTGCTGGAACAGCCGCACGGGATTCTTCTCGTCACCGGTCCCACGGGTTCGGGCAAGACCACCACCTTGTACACCGCGCTGTCGAAGATCAACACACCCGATCGCAAGATCATCACCGTCGAGGATCCGGTCGAATACCAGATCGAAGGCATCAACCAGATGCAGGTGAAGCCGCAGATCGGTCTGGATTTTGCAGGCGCTTTGCGTTCGATCGTGCGCCAGGATCCGGACGTCATCATGATCGGCGAAATGCGCGATCTCGAGACCTGCAAGATCGCGATCCAGTCCGCGCTCACCGGGCACCTCGTGCTTTCGACGCTGCACACCAATTCCGCCGCGGGCGGTCTGACGCGCCTGCTGGACATGGGTGTCGAGGATTACCTGATCGCCTCCACCGTCAACGCGATCATGGCGCAACGGCTGGTGCGCAGGCTGGATCCGGTGAGCGCGGAGGCGTATGAGCCTTTGCCGGAACTGGTCGCGGAACTGGGCCTGGACAAATTGACGGGCCAGCGTCCGTTGCGGCTGTATCGTGCGAAGCCCTCGGCGGACAATCCCAGCGGTTTCCGCGGCCGGTTGGCGATCATCGAACAGCTGACGATGAACGATGCTCTGCGCCGTCTGCTGATGCAGCGCGCCGACGCTTCCGACATCGAACGCGCCGCGCGCCAGAGCGGCATGCGCACGATGTACGAGGACGGCTTGCGCAAGGCGCTGGCGGGACTCACGACCGTGGAAGAGGTCCTGCGTGTGACGCAGGAGGACTGACGTGCCTGCGTTTCGCTACAAGGCCGTCACGCCCGCCGGCGAGACCGTGGAAGGACGGATGGACGCGGCGTCCGCCGATGACGTGATCGCGCGCTTGCAGGAACAGGGCAACGTTCCCCTGGAAGCGGCCGATGCCGCGGGCGGCGGATCGCTGTTCGGTGGGTTGCGCAGGAAATCGTTGTCCGGCGGGGCGCTGGTCGAGTTCACCGAACAGCTCGGCATCCTGCTGCACGCGGGCCTGCCGCTGGACCGCGCGCTGCAGATGTTGCTCGAATTGCCGGAAGGCGAACGCGCGCGCCACGTGGTGGAACGCATCCGCGACCGCGTGCGTGGCGGTGCTTCGTTGTCGCGCGCAATGGAAGAGGAACACGGCGTGTTCGGCAAGCTCTATTTGAGCATGGTGCGCGCGGGCGAAGCGGGCGGCGCGCTGGATGCCGCACTGGCGCGCCTGGCCGATTACCTGACGCGCGCGCGCAAGCTGCGGGAAAGCGTGATCGGCGCGCTGGTGTATCCCGCGTTCCTGTTGTTCGGCGTGTTGGGTTCGCTGGTCCTGTTGCTCGCGTTCGTGCTGCCACAGTTCGTGCCGATCTTCCACGACATGAACGTGCAGATTCCGCTGATCACGCGCGTGCTGATGGCGTTCGGGAGTTTCCTGCACGACTGGGGCCTGCTGGTGCTGATCGCGCTGGTGATTGCCGGCTTGTATGCGGGCGCGCGGATGCGCGACGCCGTGGCGCGTCGCGCGTTCGACGCGCGGCTGCTGCGGGTCAAGGTATTCGGCCCACTGCTGCTGAAGGTGGATACGGCGCGGCTGATGCGCACGCTCGGATCGATGCTGAAAAACGGCGTATCGCTTTTGGCCGCGCTGGGCATCGCGCGCCAGGTGGTGTCCAACCGCGAACTGTCGGCGCAACTGGAACCCGCCATCGAGGCGGTCAAGGGCGGCGATTCACTGTCGCACGCGCTGGCCGCGCATACCGGATTCCCGAAGCTCGCGATCCAGATCACCACGGTTGGCGAGGAATCGGGCACGCTGGACGACATGCTGCTGCGCGCCGCCGACACCTACGATGGCGAGGTGAAATCGGCAATCGACAAGATGCTGTCGGCGCTGGTGCCGATATTGACCATTGTGATGGCGCTGCTGGTCGCCGGGATCATGATGTCCATCCTGCTGCCGCTGTTGAGCTTGACCGGCAGCATACAATGAGGAACCACCGTTGCACGGCGAAGAGGTTTTGCGTCGACCGTGCGTGCCACGCCTCCACAACCCCCGTCTGTTGCTATGCTCGATCATCCTGATCTCGCCAAGCAACCCGGCCCTCGGCCTCCTGCCTCGGGCCTTCGTGCAAGCACGCGATGCCCCCGGCATCGCGTAAACGCGTGCACTCAGCCCTTGACTCAAGGGGGCTGACAGCCCGCTCCTGCAAACGTTACGCGAGGACAGTTCATGCGTTTCCCCATCTCTTCTGTACGCCGTGGCGCGCGCGGCTTCACGCTTCTGGAAATGCTCGCCGTGATCGTGTTGCTCGGCATCGTCGGCGTGATCGTGGCGCGCTCCGTTTCCGGGCGCGTGGACACCGGCAAGTGGGACGCCGGCAAGATCGGCGTGACCAAGCTCGACCAGGACGTGCAGGCTTATGCGCTGGACAACGGTTCGCCACCGAAATCGCTCGACGACCTGATCACCAAGCCGTTGAACGCACCTTCGTGGAACGGTCCGTATGCCAAGCCCGCCGATCTCAGCGATCCGTTTGGCCATCCATACGGCTATGTCTATCCCGGCAAACACGGTCAGTACGACATCATCTTCTACGGCCGCGATGGCACGTCCGGGGGCGAGGGCATCGATCGTGACTACGGCAACTGGCAGTAGAGCCGGTACCCGGTACCGGAGCGAAAAGGGGTCAGGTTCGTTTTCGGCGGATTTGCGTGGCTGTGCTTCACGCCCCGGAAAAACGAACCTGACCCCTTTTCGGGGTTTCACCTTGATCGAGATGCTGGCGGTGATCGTGCTGATCGCGATTGCCGCCACCGTGACCGCCGTGTCGCTGCACGGACGCAGCCGCGGCCAATTGCAGGCGGCTGCCCAGGGCGTCGCGGCGGGGTTGCGCGACACCCGCACGCGCGCAATGGCGACGGGCAAGCCGCAATGGTTCAGCGTCGACCTGCGTGCGCATTCCTACACGGTTCCGGGGCGCGATCCGCGTGGATTGCCGGCTGCCGCGGCCGTGCACGTCGAATCGGCCGCGGAGGCCGGCGAGCAGCCCGGCATCGCACGCATCGGCTATTTCCCGGATGGCAGTTCCAGTGGCGGCAACATCACCTTGAGCGAAGCACGGCGCAGCTCGCGCGTGGACGTGGATTGGCTGACCGGCGCGGTGACCGTCAGCAACGGAGTGCCGCAGTGATCACGCGCGCGCGCGGTTTCACGTTGATCGAAGTGCTGGCCGCGATCGCCTTGCTGGCGATTGCTTTTGCGATAGGCCTGGGCGCGCTCGGCAAGTCGGCGCAGAACGCCGCGCGCGCCGCCGCCCTGGACGCAGCGGTCGAGCACGCGCAAAGCCTGTTCGCGGAGCAGGGCCTGGTCGCGCCATTGAAGAACGCGAGCACCGAGGGAACGTTCGACGACGGCATGCGCTGGACGCTGAAGGTGCGCGCCTTGCCCCGGCCGGCGCAAGGCACGGGCGCGGCCGTCACGCTGCAACAGGGCGGATTGATGATGGCGCAGGCGGCCAACATCGAGCTTTGGCAGCTCGACGCCACGGTGCAGTACGGCGCGGGCCGCGTGTTGCGGCTGGCCACCCAGCGCGCGCAGGCCGCGCCGCCGCAGGATACGGATCAATGAAGAGCGTGGCCCGCCAAGCCGGTTTCACCTTGCTGGAAATCCTGCTGGCGCTGGCGTTGCTGGCGTTCGTGATGCTGGGCGTGTGGGGCGCGATGCGTGGCGCCGCGCGCGTCACCCGGTCCGCAGATGCCGTGATGGCGCAAAGCGAAGCCGTGCGCACCGTGCAGCAATTCCTGCGCCGGTACGTGGGGGCGGCGGGGCCGCAGCCGTTCGTGACGGCGGGCGGAGCGGCGGCGCGCATGTTCCGGGGCGACGCGACCTCGATGGAGTACGTC
>JAGWZT010000099.1 GCA_018971925.1 Lysobacteraceae bacterium
GATGACCGGCGCGGCGGTGTCGCCGTCGATCGAGGACACTGTGTACCTCGCCGGACGAGAGGTTGCCTTGAAGCGCATCGATGATGCGATCGCGCGAATTGGCGCGTGAATCTTCACCTTCGAGTACGAAGATCTGAGAGAAGTGATGCGGAGTGGCAGAGAGGCAGCCTTGCTTCCCCCTTCGGCACGAAGGGCGGAGCGAAAGCGAACGCGCGCGAAGCGCGACGAGGGATGGCTTTTCAAGCGAAAGCGCATCCCCCCGCGCCTGCGGCGCGACCCCCTTCCTGCGGAAGAGGGTGAACGCGTTCCTACCTCTCGCACCATTGATCCCCGGTTTCGAACCTCGTCATACCCATGCAAGACCTTCTGCAAAAACTCCTGCGAGGTGTGGACCCCGGAACCCCCGGTGCCTTCTGGCGGTTGCTGCACAACATGCTGGTATTGGTGCCGTGGTGGCCGCTGATGTGGTTCACGGTCGCATGCGCGATCGTGGGTGCCGTGATCGGCTGGTGGCGCGGAAGGATGGCGCTGGGCATCGCGCTCGGATTGGTGGTGGGGCCGATCGCGTGGATGGCGTTGTGGGCGCTGTCGCCGGGGCGTTACGGGCCGGCGCGGCGGCGGCTCGATCGGCAGCAAGCGCAACGGAAGGTGGCTTGACGGGATGGCTGCGGGTGCAGCGGCGCTTGCAATCGAATGCGGTCGCCCAGACATAGACGGGCAGCGCGCATTTCGGCGCGAGCGTTAGAATGAAGTCATGGCCGCCGCACGCAAGGTTTCGCACCACCATCACCACGATGCCGCAGGCATCGTGCGCGAGGTGGAGCGCGAGTGCATGTCGCGCGGTTTGCGCCTGACCCCGCTGCGCCGCGAGGTGCTGGAATTGGTCGCGAAGGCGCGCAAGCCCGTCAAGGCGTATGACTTGCTCGAATCCTTGCGCGACAACCATGCCGGCGCCGCGCCGCCCACGGTGTACCGCGCGCTCGATTTCCTGCTCGAAAACGGGTTCATCCACAAGCTGGAATCGATCAACGCGTTCGTGTTCTGCCAGCACCCCGCCGAAGCGCACCAGGTGCCGTTCCTGATCTGCGACAAGTGCGAGAACGCGACCGAAGTGTGCGATGAAGGCGCGATCGCGAAGCTGATCGAGCAGCAGGCGCGCGGATTCGGCTTCCGCGCCAAGGCACAGACCCTGGAAGTTCACGGCGTCTGCACGCGCTGCAGCTCGACCTGATCGAGCCGCGTTTCCCTTCTCCGTCCTGGTCTGTCGTCCGCACGCGCACGGGCGATTTCCTTCGTATTGCGATCGTGCATGAAATGTTATAACATAACAATTCATTGATCCGATCAGCCAAATCCCGACCCACATGCACCGCAAAATCCTTGTCACGATCCTGGTGGCCTTGTCGGGCCTGACCCACGCAGCCGCAATTGCCGACGAAATACCTTTCGGGCAACAGCAGGCCACGCCCACCGGCACAGGGGCCCATGGCGTGGTTTCGGCGCCCGTGGCTTCGAGTCGGACGGATGCGCCACTGACACTGGACACCGTACAAGTCAGCGCGAGCCTCGATCGCGCGCGCAACGCGCTTTCGCCGGATACCGGCACCAGTCAGACCGTGTTCGACCGCAAGGCCATCCGCCAAATGCCGCAGGGCGACAACACGCCGCTCAACCAGGTGCTGCTGCAGGCGCCCGGCGTGGTGCAGGATTCGTTCGGCCAACTGCACGTGCGCGGCGATCATGCCAACCTCCAATACCGGATCGACGGCATCATCATTCCGGAGAGCATCAGCGGTTTTGGCCAGACGCTGGACGTGCGTTCGATCGAGTCATTGAAGTTCATGACCGGTGCGCTGCCCGCGCAATTTGGCTATCGGACCGCGGGCGTGATCGACATCACCACCAAGTCCGGCGCGCAACTGGGCAACGGCGGCAGCGTGGGTGTGTACGGCGGTTCGCACGGAACGCTGGAACCCAGTTTCGAGGTGCACGGCAACCAGGGCCGCTGGTCGTATTACCTGACCGCAGATTTCCTCCAGAGCGACATCGGCATCGAGAACCCGACGCCGTCGCGCGATGCCATCCATGATCACTCCAACCAGGTGAAATCCTTCGGCTACGTTTCCTACTTGATCAATGGCGCCACGCGCGCTGGCTTCTATTTCGGCACCGCCGACAACCGCTTCCAGATCCCGAACAACCCGGGGCAGAAGCCGCAGTTCGTGTATGGCGACATCAGCGATTTCGATTCCGCGAAGTTGAACGAGAACCAGCGCGAGGTCACGCGCTTCGGCGTGTTCAGTCTCCAGGGCCATGCCGATGGCATCGACACCGATTACCGGATCGCGCTGGGCCAGCGCTACACCAGCGTCAACTTTCAGCCGGATGCGGTCGGTGACCTGATGTTCAACGGCGTGGCCTCCACCGTGGGACGCGGCAACCGCGCCGACACCCTGCAAGCCGATTTCTCGACACCGCTCGGCGAATCCCACCTGCTGCGCTATGGCCTGTATGCGGACGCCGAGCATGCGGTGTCGAACAACGACTCGCTGGTGTTTCCCGCCGATGCCGAGGGCAATCAAACCTCGACGATCCCGTTCGCGATCGCGGACGATCACCGCAAGCAGGCCCGGACCTACGGCGTGTATGTGCAGGATCAGTGGCAAGTCGCCGATGCCTTGGTGGTCAATGTCGGCCTGCGTGCCGATCACGTGCACGCCTACGTCAACGAGGGCCAGATCAGCCCCCGTGCGGGTTTGGTATGGAATGTTTCATCGGGCACCACGCTGCACGCCGGTTACGCGCGCTATTTCACGCCGCCGCCCACCGAGCTGATCGCGCCGGCCGACATCATCCTGTACCAAGGCACCACCAACCAGTTGCCGAACGACGAGGCCGGCAACGTGAAGTCGGAACGCTCGAATTATTACGACGTCGGGGTGTCGCAGAAGGTCGGGCGACACCTGACGCTGGGCATCGATGCCTACTACAGGCAGGTGAATTATTTGCAGGACGAAGGCCAGTTCGGCGCGGCGCTGGTGTTTTCACCGTTCAACTACGCGCGCGGGCGCGTGCGCGGCGTCGAGTTCTCCGCCAATTACGAGAACGGTCCGTGGAGCGGGTATTTCAATCTCGCGCAGAGCCGGGCGATGGGCAAGGGCATCATTTCCGGGCAATACAACTTTGACGAAGACGAATTGGCGTATATCGACACGCACTGGGTGCATCTCGACCACGACCAGAAACTGGAGGGCTCGGGTGGCCTGAGCTACGGGATCGATGCCGGCACGCGTATCGGCGCTGACTTCGTGTACGGCAGCGGGCTGCGGCGCGGATTCGCCAATACCGCGTCGCTGCCGTCGTATTTCCAGTTGAACCTCAGCCTGACCCACGCGTTCAGCCTGCCGGGTCTCGGCAGACTGGAAGGCCGGCTGGCCGTGATCAATGCGCTCGACCGGGTGTACGAGTTGCGCGACGGCTCCGGCATTGGCGTAGGCGCGCCCCAGTACGGACCCGAACGCGGCTTTTTCGTCGGTTTCAGCAAGGAATTCTGAACGGCACGCCGGTTTGAAGGCTGGTCGCCGTCCCCGGTGCATGGAAATGTTATAATGTTGCGTAACCAACTGGAGCCAAGGCTCGATTCCGAAGGTGCACGCCGTGACGCGGCAAGCATCGTCGGCGAGGTTTCCGCGCAGATGGACATGCCTTTCGTCCAACCCGTTTCCGTACCTGCCGTGCTGCCGCCGGTTCACGCATCGCCGCGGCGCTTCGCCGCGCTGGTCGATCGTGTCGGTGCCACGGCATCGCTGTTGTGCGCGGTGCATTGCATGCTGCTGCCGTTCGTGCTGGCGCTGCTGCCGTTGATCGGGCTGGAGTTCCTGGCCGGGCACACCTTCGAACGGATTTTCGTGGCTTGTGCGGCCGCGCTGGCCAGCGCCAGCATCCTCGTGGCCTACCGCCGCCACCGGCATCCGCACGCGCTGTTCCTGATGGTTCCGGGAATCGTGCTGCTGGTGCTGGGCGTGGCCATCGACATCAATGCCCATGTCGCGATCCATACCGCCAGCGTCGTCACGGGCGGCCTGCTGGTCGCCAGCGCCCACGTTACGAACCTGGTGCTGGCGCACCGGCATCGCCACGCGACCTGTACTCGAACGAGCATGTGGGGTTCCCGGGGAAACCCCTGAAGGACCTGCTGCGCTCGGTGGCTTGCGCGCCGGCGGTGCTCGCCATGTTCACGTGATTGTGTAACGCCGGATGCATGCTTACGCTGCGCGAATGGCGCATTCGCACGACCGCGGTCAAGACCATGAACATGCCGACGGCGGCAGCCGTGGCCGGCTGGCGTTCGCGTTCGCGCTGACTTGTTTGATGCTCGTCGTCGAGGCGTTGGGCGGCTGGTGGTCCGGGTCGCTGGCGCTGCTCGCCGACGCCGCGCACATGCTGGTGGACGCGGGCGCGCTTGCGCTGGCGTGGGCGGCGGCGGCGTATGCGCTGAAGCCAGCTGACGCGCGCCGCAGCTTCGGTTACGCGCGCATGGAAGTGCTGGCCGGGTTCGTCAATGCGCTGGTGCAGTTGCTGCTGGTCGCAGGCATAGCCTACGAGGCGATCCGGCGTCTGCTGGCGCTCGACAGCATCCATATCGAATCAGGGGTGATGCTGGTCGTCGCCGCAGTCGGCCTGGCCGTGAATGCGATCGTGCTGCGCAGCCAGCACGGCAACGACCATGAAAATCTCAACACTGCCGGGGCGCGCCTGCACGTGTTCGGCGATCTTCTCGGTTCCGTCGCCACCGTGCTCGCGGCGTTGCTGGTGCGCTATCTGGGCTGGGAGTGGGCCGACCCCGCGCTGTCGTTGCTGGTATCGCTGCTGATCCTGCGCGGCGCGTTCGTGCTGCTGAAACGTTCTTCGCACATCCTGCTGGAAGGCGTGCCGGAGGGCGTCGCACCCGAGGCGATCCGGGCGGCCCTGGTCACGGCCGACCCCGCGATTGCCGAAGTCCACCACCTGCACGTCTGGCAGATCGCGTCCGGCTCGCGCATGGCCACCCTGCACGCACGGTTGCGCGAAGGCGGCGATGCGCAACAGGCGTTACGCTCGGTCCAGCAGGTCCTGCGCGAACGTTTTTCGATCAGCCACGTGACGGTGCAGATCGAGTCCAGCGATTGCCTCGATCCTGAATCCGGTTGCCGGGATTCCGGGCACGGCGACGGGCACGGTTGACGCCGCGCGGGCGACATGAGCCGGCGCACCCGCGGGCAACCCTGCACTGACCGGCACGCCGGCGTGCTGTTACCATGCGGGCAACCGCGCATGCTGCGCGGATTCCACACGACCACAAACGGGAACCGACATGGGCAAGGGCGACAAGAAGACACGCAAGGGCAAGATCTACGCGGGCAGCCACGGCAACACCCGTCCGCATTCGGCGAAGTCGAAGGCGGCGGTGAAGAGAACGGCCGCCAAGGTTGCCAAGCCGGCCACCCGCGCGCCCGCCAAGAAGGTGGCGGCGAAGAAGGCTGCTCCGAAGAAGTCCGCGTAACCCGCGGTCAGGTTTTTGCGAAAAGGCCCCGCACGCGGGGCCTTTTCATGTCCGCAGTTGCAGTTCCGCGCCGCCGGCGAACACGCGCGCGGCCAGCGCACCGCCGATCCAATAGGCCAGTTCGGCGGGCTGGCGTGCATTCCACACCACGACGTCCGCACGTTGGCTGCTTGCGAGCGTGCCGCGATCCTTCAAGCCGAGTGCGCGCGCCGCGTTGACGGTCACGCCGCGCAGGGCCTCTTCGGGAGTGAATCGGAACAGGGTGCAGGCCATGTTCATGGCCAGGCGCAGGGAGCGCAACGGCGAGGTACCGGGATTGAGGTCGGTGGCAATCGCCATCGGCACGCCGCGTTCGCGCAAGGCCGCGACCGGCGGCATGCGTGTTTCGCGCAGCGCATAAAAACTGCCCGGCAGCAGCACGGCCACGGTGCCGGCGCGCGCCATCGCCTCCACGCCCGCTTCGTCCGTGCATTCCAGATGGTCGGCGGACAGCCCGCGATGCGCCGCGGCCAACGCCGCTCCACCGAGGTCCGACAATTGGTCCGCGTGCAGCTTCACGGGCAGGCCGCATTTGCACGCAGCCTCGAAACAGCGCCGCACCTCGCCAGGCGTGAAGGCGATGCCTTCGCAAAAAGCGTCCACCGCATCGGCCAATCCCGCGTCGGCGACGGCCGGCAGCCACTCGTCGCAAACCGCCGCGATGAAATCGGCGCGGCGGTCCCTGAATTCCGGCGGCAGCGCGTGCAGGCCCAGGAAGGTCGTGCGCACCGTGACGCCAAGCTGGTTGCCGATCTGCCGCGCGGCGCGCAGCATCTTCATTTCGGTATCGAGATCCAGCCCGTAACCCGACTTGATTTCGAGCGTGGTGACGCCGTCGTGGATGAGTCCTCGTGCGCGCGGCAGCGACTGCCGCAGCAACTCGTCCTCGCTCGCGGCGCGGGTCGCGCGCACGCTCGACACGATGCCGCCGCCCGTGCGTGCGATCGCTTCGTAGCTTTCGCCATGCAGCCGCATCTCGAATTCGTTGGCGCGTTCGCCGCCGAACACCAGGTGCGTGTGGCAGTCGACCAGCCCGGGCGTCACCAGTGCGCCATGCACCGATTCGTGGGCGTGGGCGATGGCGTCGGGTTCGCCCGGCAGATCGCGCATCGGGCCCGCGAACTGGATCGTGCCATCGCGCCAGCCGATCGCGCCGTATTCGATGAAGCCGTAACCCGAATCGCCGGCCATAGTGGCGAGCGCGCAGTCGAGAAGCAGATGGTCGTAGCGCTGCATCATCGGTAACGTGCGAGGTGCGCCGTTCGGCGTGTCACAATGGCTGCATCCTAACAGTGCCGCCGCAACGGGCGGCGCGGAGCGCAGGCGCGATGGGTGAGAGGCCGGACGAACGTGTATGGACGCCCGCTGGCTGGACGGGCAGCGCCAGTGCGGGGCGGGGCGGGGCGGTGGATGCGCGTTTCGCGCTGCCGGGCATGCCCAACCTGCACTC
>JAGWZT010000100.1 GCA_018971925.1 Lysobacteraceae bacterium
GGCCGTCCAGCCTTCCCACGTGGTTTCGCCCGGACCCTTTCCGGCTCGATACCAGCGCATCGGTTCGCGCAGGTGCGGGTCGGGCTTCTGCCCGCGCATCCCGAGTTCCTCGCCGTAATAGACGAACGGGTGGCCCGGCAGTGTCAGCAGCATCGCGGCGGCCACCCGCATGTGGTCCGCGTTGTCGTCGAGCTGGCTCATCACGCGTTCCGTATCGTGATTGGACAGCAGCGGTGCGTCGTCGAAACGGCCATGCGCAGCAGCGCGGTACGCCGCGTCGACGCGCGCCAGCGTCGCGCCAATGTCGCGATCGCGTTCCTGCTTCGCGCTCTCGATCAGCCGCGCCGCCAGCGGGAAATTGAAGACCGCATCCAGCGCGCCCATCCATGGCGCGAGGTCAGCCGGATTCTGCTGCCATACTTCGCCCACCAGCCAGGCATGGGGGTTCGCGGCATCGATGCCGCCATGGAACTCGCTCCACCAGTCGAGGTTTTTCCGGAGCACCGATGCGCTGCCCCAGTCGGTTTCGAAATCGAGATAAATGTGTTGCGCGGCATCGAGGCGAAAGCCATCCACGCCCTTCTTCAGCCAGAACCTTCCGATCTCGATCATTTCCTTGCGCACGGCGGGATCGTCGTAATTCAGGTCGGGCATCTCGTCCGTGAACACGCCGAGATACTCTTGTCTTGAATCAGATCGTCTTGAACCGGTTTGCCCATCCGCCAGTGCGTGCCACGCGGAGCCACCGGTGGCGCTGATCGCTTTCAAATCGGTTTCAGGTGTGGCCCACGTGTACCAGTCGTGGTAAGGGCTGTGCGGATCCCGCGCAGACCTGAACCAGGGCGACTGGTCGCTGGTGTGGTTGATGACCAGGTCCATGATCACCTTGATGCCACGCTTGTGCGCCTCGCGGACCAGCCGTTCGAAGTCGGCCATCGTCCCGTACTGCGGATTGATCGCGCGGTAATCCGTGATGTCGTAGCCGTGGTAGCTCGGCGACGGATTGATCGGCATCAGCCAGATGCCGCTGACGCCCAACCGCTGCAGGTAATCGAGCTTGGCGGTGACGCCGTTCAGGTCGCCGATGCCGTCGCCGTTGGTATCGTACCAACTGCGCACGAAGATTTCGTAGTACACACCGGACGAAGCGTAGGCACCAGCGTCGGGGCGCGCCGGGATCGCCGCGAAACCCGTGACCGTCCATGCGAGCGCAATCAGAACCGTCGCAAGACAGAATCCATGCCTTCTCACGACGCGCTCCGGGCCGCTTTCCGTCCCTGGTACTGGGTCCCGGCCAATCCATGGCCGGGATGACGAAGCACTTGTGTCATGCGTTCCCTCACGTATCGACAGCCGCAGGAGCGCGGGACGGCGCGCAGGTTTGCGCAACGAAATCGTCGTGCGCGGGCATTCGCTCCGCGGCCCGCGAAACCAGGGTGCGGATATCCGACAGGAATGCCTGCAACTTCGAACCCCCCAGCTCATCGGCAAGGGGGTGGTAATGCGCGGGTGCGATCCGCTGGCCCAGCATGACCTGCAACCAGCCCGTTTCGGTGAAAAGCTCGTCGGCCTCGCGGAAGATCAACCCGGTGCGACGGAACAGTTCGATGCGCCGCGCCAGTTCCGGTGGTACATCCATCGCGCCGCACGCTTTCCAGAATGGCGTGTCCTCGCGCTCGGTAGCCTTGTAATGCAGGATCAGGAAGTCACGCACGCGCTCATACTCGAAGCGCGTCTGGCGGTTGTAGGTTTCGACCAGCAACGGATCGCAGTGCCTGTCCGGGAACATGCCGAGGAAACGGGCGATGCCCGACTGCACCAGATGGATGCTGGTCGACTCCAGCGGCTCCATGAATCCGGCGGCCAGGCCCAGCGCGAGGCAGTTGCGGTTCCATGCGAGCTTGCGCATCCCGGTGGTGAAGCGCAGCGGTCGCGGTGTCTCCAGCGGCTCGCCTTCGAGGTTCGCCAGCAATTGCGCGGCAGCTTCATCGTCGCTGATGAAGCGGCTGCAATACACGTGGCCGTTGCCGGTGCGGTGCTGCAGCGCGATCCGCCATTGCCAGCCGGACGTGCGTGCGAACGCCTGCGTGTATGGCCGCATCGGCGTGCTGCGCGCGCTGGCGACCGCAAGCGCGCGATCGCACGGCAACCAGTGTTGCCAGTTTTCGTAACCGGTTTTCAACGCACCTTCGATCAGCAGGCCGCGGAAGCCCGAACAGTCGATGAAGAAATCGCCCACGATACTTTCGCCGCTTTCCAACTTCAGCGATTCGACGAAGCCATCCTCCCCGCGCAGCTTCACCTCGACGACCTTGCCCTCGATGCGCTTCACCGCATCCTCCGGGATGCGTTCCCGCAAGTAACACGCGTAACGCGCGGCATCGAACTGATAGGCGTAGCGGATACCGCCGAGCGGGCTGTTTCCAACCTTGTCCAGCCGCGCGAAACGGTTCGTCGCGGCGGCGGCCGCGTTCAACGAATATGCCCACAACGAATGCGCGTCACCGCGTGCACGGCTGCGCAACCAGTAGTGATGGAACGGCAGCAGGCCCAGCGGCAGGCCGACGTCACCGAACGCGTGGAGGTACGAATCGCCGACGCGCCCCCAATCGTTGAGCTGCACGCCCAGCTTGTAGGTGCCGTGGGTGAAGCGCATCAGGTCGTCCTCGTCGATGCCAAGGAACGCATTGATGTGCTGGATCTGCGGGATCGTGGCCTCGCCCACGCCAACAGTGCCAATCTCTGCGGATTCGATCAGGCGGATTTCGCACGCGCGCCCCAACCCGCGCGCCAGCAACGCCGCCGCCATCCAGCCGGCGGTGCCGCCGCCCACGATCACCACGCGCCTGATCGCGGATTCGTTCATGCCGGAAGCATACGCCCATCACGACGCTGGCAATGCCGCGAAGGCAACGGCTGGCAAACGTCGGTGGCAGAACTTGCGTCCTGCCACCGGGGTACGACGAACACCTGCGGCGCCCCAACCGTCAGAAGAACTTGTACGAGATGCCGACGTCGAACCGGCGCCCGTACCGCTCCCAGAGCTGTGTCTGGCGCGGGTCGTTATTCTGGAATGTGGAGAAAATCTTGTTCGACAGGTTCGAGCCCTGTGCGATCAAGGTCAGGTTCTTGAAAAGCCCGCTCTGGAAGGTGTAGCTCACCTGCGCATCGTAGGTGCTGCCGCCCCTCAGGTACTGCTCGATACGGGATGCGCTGATGCCGGACACCTCGCCGAGGAAGTTGGAGCGATAGCTGTCGCTGACACGCGCCGCGAAGCCATTGTGCTCGTAGTAGATCGTGGCGTCGGCGACCCACTTGGACAATCCGGGCACCGTGACCGGGGTGGGATTGTCGCCAAAGACGATCGAACTCGAGGTGCGATCGGCGGTGAGGATGATGCCGAAACCGTTCAAAGCCTGGCTGAACACGCCGAAAGGCAGGTTGAACGTGGCCTGCAAGCCCTTCACATTGCCTTTGCCGTCATTGGTCGGTCCGGAAACGATACCGAATGGCGTGCCTAGCTGGGCCTGTTGCGTGGCATTGAGGTAGGACGGGATGAACGCGCTGAAGTCGTACAGGTAGGCGGCGTTCGGATCGATGTAGTCGTACAGCTTGAGGTAATACGCGGACAGGGCGAAATAGCCACCACCGCCCAGACAAAGGGCAGAGTTTTTCGCATCGCTGGAATTGCACTGGTACCCGGCACCACCCGAGAAGTAGTGCTCATAGCTTACGTTGTAGTTCTCGGACATCGTTGGCAGCAACGCGGCGTTACCGCCGTTGGCGCTAAAGTACGAAGTGTTGGGATCGGTGGATGCCAGATGCGTGATGTTGCCGCCGACGTTCAATCCCGCATTCATCTGGTCCATGCGCGGCTGGGCCATGGTGCGGGCGGCGCTGACACGCAGGTCGTCGTTCTGCGTGAAGCCGAAGATCAGGTTCATGCTCGGCAAGTACCGCGTGTAATCGGTACCCCCGGTGACGGGAATCAACTGGGTGTGGCCGCCGGTGAGCGCGCTGCCCGGCGCTACGCGCTGCCCGTCCGAAGTCTGGCTGGTCTGGTTGATTTGCAGGCCAAAATTGCCGCGCAGCGAGACCGAACCCAGTTGCGTGTCGAGATTGAACTGCAGGTAGGGATTGAGATCGTCCTCGTGCACCCTCCAGTTCGGCGGGAACGACAACGACGACTGGAAGGTTGGCACCCGGACGAGCCTACCGTTGTCGATCAAGGTGAACGGGTTGTAGCAAAGTTCGGAGCCCATCCCCATCCACGCCAGTGGATCGCAGGCGCTGCCCGAGAACGGGGCCGTCAAAACCGGAGTGTTGGTAGGCGAAAAGAACCCGCCGCCCAAGGTAAGGAAATACTGATCGACGTTGTAGGTCTTGTTGCGCGTGGTCTTGGACAGGCCGAAATCCATGCTGGAGAACGGGCCGCTCAGGAAGTCGCGCTCGACGTTGAAACGCAGGTTGTACAGGTAGTCGACCGTGCGCGGCGCATTGATGAAGCCGGCCTGCACCACGTTGTTGCCGGCGCCCCAGCCCTGCGGATCGGTCAAGACCACGCCGTTGGTGTAATCGAGCGAGGGCGTGGCGTAGAGCATGTCGTCACCGAGCTCGGAAAAGGCGAAGCTGCCGGGTTGGCCACGCGTTCCGTTCGCCGAATCGAAATAGCCGGTGCCGGAATAGCTTTCCAGGTTCACGTCGTGGCGAGTGGCACGCGAGTAGTTGACGTCGAAGTCGGCCGACCATTCATCGCTCAAATGGAACTTGTTGTCCCAGTTGAAGTTGTAGACCTTGGCATGGGTGCTGTTGAAATCGTTGCGGATCACCGGGTTGATGTTTTCGTAGGTACCGCTCTGCACGAAGCCGTTGACCACGTTGCCGGGAACCAGCGTCGGGCCGGGCTTGATGGAGCCGTTGCCCCACCACAGCGGAAGTTCCATGCCCTTGGCCTGCTGGGTTTCCCAGAAATTGTCGTAGGTCATGTCCACCGTGCCGGTGTAGTACTTGCTCGGCCGCCATTGCACGGTGGCCAGCAGACCGTTGCGCTTCATGGAGTCGCTGATGCCGTAATTCTTCGAGCCGCCGACCACATAATCGCCATTGGCGTCGGTCGGATAGCCCCAGGGCGCCTGGTGCTCGATCTGCGAAGGGTTGTTCTCAAGATCCACGCCTAAGGTGACACCCAGGGTGTGGTCGGCGAACTGGTCGACCCAAACGCCGTTGACGTTGTAGCCCTTGTTGCTGACACCGGGACCATCCGCGAGTTGCGACATGCCGTTCCAGATGTAATGGGCGTTGATCGCGGCTTCGGGGCCGGCCTTGTCCAGCGGACGGATGGTGTGCATGTCCACGGTGCCGGAGAGACCCTGGCCGAGCAAGTTCGCCTCCGGGCTCAGGTGCACCACCACGTTGTCGAACCAGCTCGACGGATACTGGTCGAACGCCACGTCACGGTTGTTGTTGGTGCTGACCTGTTCTCCTCCATTGATCAACGCAGTCGAGAAATCCGGGCCGAGACCGTGGATGCTGAGCACCTGCGGACGACCATCGACTGTCTGCACCCCGATGCCGGGCAAACGCCCCAGGGCATCGGCGATGCTGATGCCGGGCAGTTTGCCGATCTGCTCGGCGGAAACCGCCTCGACGATCGTGTTGGCGTTGCGTTTCAGTGCGGTCGAGTTCTCGATACTGCTGATGTAGCCATTGACCTGCACCGCTTGTAATTTGGTGTACTGCTGCTTCGCAGCCTCCTTCTTCTTGGTCTGTTTTTTGGAGCCCTTCTGGACAGTCGGCTGGGTATCTCCAGTGGTGGACTGGTTCGTCTGCGTTTGGGCCTGGTCCTGCGCGCCACTAGCGGGTGCGCTGGCGGCGAAGGCGACGTTGGCGCAGGTGGCCAGTCCGATGCCAGCGGAGATCAGTGCCAGCGTCATCATGTTGCGTTTCAGTTGCATCGTGTCATCCCCAGTCGTGATCGTCATTGTGCGTGGCGCGGCCGACGCCGCGTGCAGGCCCGCGCTCGCGGCGCGGGTGTGATCCGGATGGTAGGAGTCCGGTTTCGCGGCGGACGCGCGGCGCATACGTATTCATGCCGCGAACATCGCGCGCGTGTTGCGACGCAACACCGCCGCCGTGGACGCGCCCGCGCCACGTGAGGACTGCGCAAGAATCCAGTCTGCGCAATGAACGACACGCAGGTGCGGTCGACGCGCAGGCAGGCGTGCCGAAGCCGCTTGCATTGCACGTAACGCATCTGCAGCATCCATGAATACGTATGCGCGCGCGGCGGGGTGAATCGCACCAGCCGTTAAGCTGGCCGCCATATTCAGACGCCGCGAACCCACGCGCGCGCATTCAAGGGATTCACCCAATAATGACTGATGCTTGTTGGTGGCGCGGCGCCGTCATCTACCAGATTTACCCGCGCAGCTTTCTCGACACGAGCGGCGACGGCGTGGGCGACCTGCCCGGCATCATCAAGGGGCTCGATTACGTGGCGTCGCTGGGCGTGGATGCGGTGTGGATCGCGCCGTTCTTCAAATCCCCGATGGCCGATTTCGGCTACGACATCGCCGATTACCGCGCTGTCGATCCGTTGTTCGGCAGCCTCGACGATTTCGACCGGCTGCTCGAGAAGGCGCACGCGCTGGGCTTGAAGGTGATGATCGACCAGGTACTCAGCCATACCTCGGCCGAGCACGCGTGGTTCCGTGAAAGCCGGCAGAACCGCGGCAACGCCAAAGCCGATTGGTACGTGTGGGCCGACCCGCGCGAAGACGGCACCGCGCCCAACAACTGGTTGTCGATTTTCGGCGGTCCCGCGTGGAAGTGGGAGCCGCGCCGCCAGCAGTACTACCTGCACAACTTCCTGACCGAACAGCCGGACCTCAACTTCCACAATCCCGATGTACGCGCGGCGATGCTGGACAACCTGCGCTTCTGGCTGGAACGCGGCGTGGACGGCTTCCGTCTGGACTCGATCAATTTCTGCTTCCACGACCCCCAGTTGCGCGACAACCCGCCCAAACCCA
>JAGWZT010000101.1 GCA_018971925.1 Lysobacteraceae bacterium
AAGCCGGCGCCGATCTCGACGCCCTTGACCGCGTTGATCGACATCAGTGCCGACGCCAGCTCCGCGTCCAACTTGCCGTACACCGGCTCGCCCCAACCCGGCGGCACGCCGGTGGCGACGACGTTGATCCGCGCCCCGCAGGAATCGCCGGCCTTGCGCAGCGCATTGATGCGCGCTTCGAGTTCCGCAACCTGCGCGGCAACCGGCCAGAAGAACGGATTGCTTTCCACCACGCCAAAATCGATGGCGGCGCCTTGCGACAGATCCGGCACGATGTCGTCCATCTGCGCCATCCACCCATGCACTTCGACGCCGAATTTTTCCTTCAACCATTTTTTTGCGATCACCGCCGCCGCCACGCGCATCGTGGTTTCGCGCGCCGATGCGCGGCCGCCGCCGCGCGGATCGCGGATGCCGTACTTCTGCCAATAGGTGTAATCGGCGTGGCCGGGGCGGAAGACCTGCGCGATCTCGGCGTAATCCCCGGAACGAGCGTCGGTGTTGCGGATCAGCAGCGCGATCGGCGTGCCGGTGGTCTTGCCCTCGTACACGCCGGACAGGATTTCCACCGCGTCGGTCTCGCGCCGTTGCGAGGTGTAGCGAGACTTGCCGGTGGCGCGGCGCACAAGGTCGTGCGCGAATTCTTCCGGCGCGATCGCCATGCCTGGCGGGCAACCGTCGATGACGCAACCGATCGCCGGTCCGTGCGACTCGCCGAACGTCGTGACGGAAAGGAGTTTGCCGAAAGTGTTCGAAGACACGGTGCGTGATTCCCGCGGACTACCCGGCAAGCTTAACGGTCGCCGCCCTGATCCGGTGCAGCCAGCCATTCGGCCGCCGGCAATTCGAACATCACGTCGCCATTCTGCGGGGCGCGGCGACGCATGCCCAACCCTTCCAGCAGCCGCATGCACATGAAGTTGCGCGGATCGACGAAGGCCTTCACGCGCTGCTTGCGCAAGCCACCGAACACGAAGTCCAGCATGACTTCCAGCGCCTCGCGTGCATAACCCCGGCGCTGGTGCGCGGGTGCGAGGCTGATGCCCACTTCTACCGCTTTGTCATCCATAAAATGCAGCCCGAGGTCGCCGATCAACGTGCCGGAATCGCGCAGGCGGATCGCACGCTGCCACCACGTATCCGGCGTATCCGGCGCGAGACCGTCCTGCGTTTCGATGAACCGCCTGGCATCCACGACCGAAGCCGGCTTCCAGCCCTGGAAACGCGCCACGGCAGGATCGGCGCGGTACGCGAACAACGCGTCCGCATCCTCGTCGCGCAAGGCATCCAGCCGCAGACGCGCGGTGACGATTTCCATTCAGCGGGCCGCGGCCGCACGGATCGCCGCCGCGTGTTCGACCAGATCGCGGCGCTCCAGCGCAAACACGCCCATCGGCCCGACCTTGAACTCGATCCACACGAACGGCACTTCCGGAAGCAACGCCGCGAGCGCGCGTTCGCTTTCCCCGACCTCGACGATCAGCAAGCCGTCGTCAGTCAAATGATCCGGGGCGTCGAGCAGGATGCGCAACGCGATATCCAGCCCGTCCGCACCGGCGGTCAGGCCCAGCTTCGGTTCGTGCGCGTATTCGTCCGGGAGGGCCGCGTATTCGGCATCAGTGACGTACGGCGGATTGGAAACGATCAAATCGTAGCGTTCGCCGCGCAGCCCATCGAACAGGTCCGAACGAACCGCACGCATGTTATCGCCGAGTTGGTGCAGCGCGATGTTCTCGCGCGCCAACGCCAGCGCGTCGCCGCTGATGTCGGCGATGTCCACGCGCCAGCGCGGATTGTGCACGGCCATCGCGATGCCGATGCAGCCCGAGCCGGTGCACAGGTCCAGCGCGCGTTCGATTTCGCGGCCATCCAGCCACGGCGAGAAGCCATCCTCGATCAATTCCGCGATCGGCGAGCGCGGCACCAGCGCGCGCTTGTCCGACTTGAACGGCATGCCTGCGAACCAGGCTTCGCCCGCGAGATAAGCCACCGGCTCGCGCGTCGCGATGCGGCGCTCGACCAGCGCCAGCACGCCGGCTTTTTCGTCCGCGGTCAGCCGCGCATTGCCGTAAGCCGGCGGCAGGTCGGGCGGCAGGTGCACGCTCGACAACACCAGGTGGGTCGCCTCGTCGATGGCGTTGTCGTGGCTATGCCCGAACGTCAGCCCCGCCGCGTTGAAACGGCTCGCCGCGTAACGGATGAAATCGACGATGGTGGCAAGTTCAGACGTCATTCGAAATAGCGAGCCGACCGCTGCGCGACCTGCAAGGCGAAAAGAGTAAAGGGTAAATGGCGGCTGCACCACGCCCTCCCGATTTTCCCTTTACTCTTCGCGCTTCACTCTTGACCTTGTTCGAATGTCTCCCGCCACCATCATCCAGTACCTGCTGCCGCACAAAACCCTGAGCCGCATCGTGCGCGCCGCCACGCGTTGGACTTGGCGGCCATGGAAGGATTTCCTGATCGGCCACGTGGTGCGCGCGTACCACGTCGACATGTCGGAAGCCGCGCAACCGGACCCGTTCGCGTATCCGAGTTTCAATGCGTTTTTTACGCGTGCGTTGCGCGCGGGTGCACGCCAAGCCGACGGCGACAGCGACGCCATTCTCTGCCCCGCCGACGGGCGCATCAGCCAGATCGGCCCGATCGAGGATGGCCGCATCCTGCAGGCCAAGGGCCGCTGGTATTCGGTGGCCGAGCTGCTGGCCGATTCCGGCGCCGCCGAAAAATATCGCGACGGCAGCTTCGCAACGATTTACCTCTCGCCGCGCGACTACCACCGCGTACACATGCCACTGGATGGTGAACTGCTCGAAACCGTGCACGTACCGGGGCGCCTGTTCAGCGTAGCGCCCGACCCGGTCGCCGGGATTCCCAAACTGTTCGCCCGTAACGAGCGGCTGGTCTGCCACTTCGAGGGCAAGCGCGGGCCGTTCACGGTGACCATGGTGGGGGCGATGCTGGTATCCGGCATCACCACCGTCTGGAGCGGCAAGGTCGTGCCGGCCTACGCGCGGGGCATCGTGCGGCGGGACTGGCGCGGGCGCGGCATCCATCTGGCGCGCTTCGCGGAAATGGCGCACTTCGAGATGGGCTCCACGGTGATCGTGCTGGTACCCTCCGGCCGATTCGATCCCGGACTCGGCAGCGGGAACGCCGTCACGGCCGGCCGGCGGCTCGGGCATTTGTCGCCGGCCGCCGATCAAGGCACAATCCCCGTCTCAGGGGACACGAGCAAGACCGCGTGAGGGATTTCGCCTTGATATCGCAATTTCAGAAAGCCGGGGACAATTACATCCGGCGTCTGGTCACGCGGGTCACCAGCATGGGGCGCGCTGCACGTTTGCGGCGCCAGTTCGGTGAAATCGAGCAACGCAGCCTGGAGCTGCCGCGCTCCTACCGCGACCAGCTCGCCGAGCTGATCGGACGGGAATGCGACAACGTCGAAGCCGCCCCGGACCCATCGCTGTACGGCACCCAGACCGAAAACGGCGTCACCACGAACGGGCTGGACCTCGGTTTCGACCGTGCCCGCTCCGACAACGTGCAGGTACGGATGCGCGGCATCGCGCTATGGATTGCGCTGGTGTACCGCGAAACCCGCGATGCCGACGCGTCCGAATCCCAGGAACTGCACCGCGCCATCCTGCGTGTACTGCGCGAGCTCAAGGTTTTTTCTTCCCGCGTCGAAGGCAACGAAAATTAGGGCCATGGACGTGATCCCGGCCCCGCCCACGCCCGGCGGACCGGATGACGAAAGACGCGCCGCACGCACCTCATGATTGAACATGGACACGCGACCCACACGGGCTTGCAACGCGCACACAACGAAGACAGCTACTGGGCCGACGCCGAACGCGGGTTGTGGCTGGTCGCGGATGGGATGGGCGGCCCGGCGCGCGGCGAAGCCGCCAGCGCGATCGCGCTGGAAACCACCGTCGCCGCGATCAACGCCGGCATCTCGCTGCCGGACGCCTTCAGGCGCGCGGGCGCGGCGATCCTCGCGCACCCCGGCCAGCACAGCGCGGCCGCGCCCATGGGCAGCACGCTCGCCGCACTGAAACTCGGCGGTGGCGGTTTTGCAGCAGCCCGGATCGGCGACAGCCGAATCTATATCTGGCAAGACGGCAAGCTGACATGCTTGCCGCACGCGCAACCATCGGCCGACACCGAAACCGCGCCCGGCGAACCGCCTTCCGCACCATCACGCAACCGCGCCACCCAGGCCCTCGGCATCACGCCCACGCTGGAACTCGACGCGCAACCCGTCACCGGCCCATGCGTCTCCGGCATGCAGTTCCTGCTCTGCAGCGATGGCCTTACCGAAGAACTGGACGACATTCGCATCGGCGCGATCGTGTCGCGCACCGATCTGGCCGCACAGGAATGCGTGGATCATCTGCTGCTGGCTGCTCTGGACGGCGGCGGCCGCGACAACATCACGGCGGTGCTGGTGCGAGTCAGGTAAAAGCGCGGTCGCTACGCGTCAGCCGTTTCCTCGCGCTTCCACACGCTGCCCCCGGACGCCTTGTCGATCGCGGCCAACCGTGCCGCGTGCGCGGCGGTGTCCGCATCCGTCGCGCGCAACACGCGCGGTCGAATCGATGCATCCCAGGCGGCGACCCGGACGGCTTCGGCGTGCACGCCCGTGGCATCCAGCCCCAAGGCCAGTGCGCCCTGCCCGGCGGTCATCGCCACCCAGACATCGGCGAGCAGATGCGCGTCGAGCAACGCGCCGTGCACTTCGCGGTGGCTGTTGTCCACGCCGAGGCGCTTGCACAGCGCATCCAGCGTGTTCTTCTGGCCGGGATATTTTTTTCGCGCCAGCGCCAGCGTGTCCACGACCGTGGCGTGGTCGGCGACGCGTCCGAACGTTTCACCCGCGCGCTGCAGCTCGTTGTCCAGGAAGGCCGTATCGAACGCCGCATTGTGGATCAACAGTTCCGCGCCGGCGATGAAGGCCACGAATTCATCCGCGACTTCCGCGAAGCGCGGCTTGTCGCGCAGGAACTCGTCGGTAATGCCGTGCACCGCGACCGCGCCGGGATCGATGACGCGTTCCGGGTTGAGGTACCGATGGAATTCGCGTCCGCTGGGGCGTCGGTCGAGCAGTTCGATGCAGCCGATCTCGATCACGCGATGCCCGCCCTCGACCTCGAGCCCGGTGGTTTCGGTATCCAGTACGACCTTGCGCATCATGCCGCCGCCTCCCTGATCCGCTCGGCCTGCTCGCGCGCGGCCTTGTCCACACGTTCGTTTTCCGGATGGCCCGAATGGCCGCGTACCCACGCCCAGCGGATGTGGTGCCCCGCGCACGCCGCCGCCAGGCGTTGCCACAGTTCCTGGTTCTTGACTGGTTGCCTGTCTGCGGTGCGCCAGCCGTTGGCGCGCCACTTCGCCAACCATTGTTCGATGCCCTGCTGCACGTAGCGCGAATCAGTGGTCAACCGCACATTGCAGGGACGCTTCAACGCTTCCAGCCCGGCGATGGCCGCCATCAATTCCATGCGGTTGTTCGTGGTGCCGTCCTCTCCGCCGGCAAGGATTTTTTCGACACCCCCCCAACGCAGCAGCGCCGCCCAGCCGCCCGGCCCCGGGTTGCCGAGGCATGCGCCGTCCGTGAACAATTCCACCGCATCGCTCATGCGCACTGCCTGTGCGCGCCCGGCAACAGCGCGTTGTGTTCGACAGCGCGATGCGCCGACGCCTTGCGCAACGGCAACGAGGCCAGAACGCTACGCCGCGCTTCGACGATCCATGCGCCGCCCGCACCGCGCACCAGCCATCGCGGCAATCCGGCGGCGCCGCGCGCGCGCGGCCAAGGCGCGCCGCACCTCACCGCAGGCAACACATCCAGGCCCGCGTTTCGCAGCGCGCGCTCCCAACGCCGCGGTGCCACCCCGCGGCGCCACAGCGATCGGGGGTGCAGACCGGCAACCAGCAACCTTCCGTGCGGCGCCAGCGCCCGGGCGAGTTCCGGCGCAAACGACACGTCTACCGCATCAGGGAAACACGCCAGCACGGCGCAAAAGGAATCATCTGCGAAAGGCAATTCGTCAAGACGCATGCGCAAAGGGCCGTGCCAAGCTGACTCAGCCCCGGACGGATTCAACGTGGCCCAGCAGGCAATACCCGCCACCGCAGGGACAGGCACGCCGATGCCGTCGAGAAGCAAGCCATGGGTACCTACCATGCGCGTGAGGCGTACCGCGCAAGTTGTTGATATGTCGGCGCCGATCGCCGCCAGAGCGGCGGTATCGCACCACGATCTTTCGGTTGGCTGCTGGCTTTGCAATCCGGTTCAACCGCCTGGACCTGTCCACGCCCATTGTGACGGATTTGTGAGTCGAGGATAAGCGACCGCCACCGTTTAACACGCAGCTAACGAGGTAGACGCCTTGCGCTGTTAGGGTTTCGTTCTTTTGGCCGGATGCCGCATGCCGTCCCTGCGCCCACTCCCCGCCTTGAGCGACAACTACATATGGTTGCTGGCCGACAACGCAGCCGGCACCGCCATGGTGGTCGATCCGGGCGAGGCACGCCCGGTGTTCGCGGCGCTTGCCGCGGACGGTCTGACACTGACTGCGATCCTGCTGACGCACCACCACTCCGACCACATCGGTGGCACGTCCGAACTCGTCGAACGCTTCCCGGACGCGGTCGTCTACGCGCCACACGACGATCGGATCGCCCACGCCGCGCGGCGGGTGGGTGATGGCGACACCGTAACCATCGCGTCCCCGGCCGCGCGTTTCCGGGTACTGGAAGTGCACGGCCACACGCGCAGCCATATCGCGTACCACGGCGAAGGACTGCTGTTCTGCGGCGACACACTGTTCAGCCTCGGCTGCGGACGCCTCTTCGAAGGCACGCCCGCCGACATGCTGGCTTCGCTGGACCGCTTTGCGGCGCTGCCGGGCAACACCCGGGTTTGCTGCGCCCACGAATACACGCTGG
>JAGWZT010000102.1 GCA_018971925.1 Lysobacteraceae bacterium
ACTATCTGTCGGAATCACTGGAACCTTTGCCCGGGTGCCGGGTGCGGGTGCCCTTCGGCCGCTCGCACAGGATCGGCATCGTCGTCGATGCGGCGGGGCGCACTGCCGTTTCAGGTGACCGCCTCAAGCCGATCGAGGCGGTGCTCGATCCACACCCCCTGATCGACACCGAACTGCTGGCGAGCCTGCGCCGCGCGTCGGACTATTGGTGTGGTGCGATCGGCGAGGTGATCTTCGGTGCACTGCCGCTGGCCCTGCGCGACGGCGGCGCGCTGGACGCGTTCGCGGAAGAAATCTGGCGCGTCACGGTGGCGGGCGGGTCGGTCCGCGACGCGCGGACGCGCCGGGGCGGCTCCGCGGCACTGCTTGAAACCCTGGCCGACACCGCGCTGTCCGCGAGCGAGCTCGACACGCTGTTGCCGGGCTGGCGAGCCGCCGCGCGACGGCTTGCCGCGGCCGGATTGATCGAGCACGCCCGGCTGGAGGCCCGCACGCCACGCATGCGCGAGAGTGCTTCACCCATATTGACGGACGAGCAGGCCGACGCACTGGCCACGATCCTTTCCGCCGGCGAAGGATTTCATCCGTTCCTGCTGCAAGGCGTCACCGGCAGCGGCAAGACCGAAATCTACCTGCGGCTTGTCGAGCGCGCGTTGCAGCAGGGACGCCAAACGTTGTGGCTGGTTCCGGAAATCGGTCTGGTGCCTCAGGCCTTGCGCCGCCTGCGCGCGCGCTTCGACGCACGCATCGCCGTGCTGCACTCCAACCTCGCCGAAGGCGAACGCGCACGCGCGTGGCTGGATGCACGTTCGGGCGCGGCGGCGATCGTGCTGGGCACGCGTTCGGCGGTATTCGCGCCACTGCCAAAACCCGGCCTGATCGTGGTGGACGAGGAACACGACGCCTCGTACAAGCAGCAGGAAGGCTTCCGTTACCACGCACGCGATTTCGCACTGATGCGCGCGCAATCGCTGGGCGTCCCGATCGTGCTGGGCAGCGCCACGCCGTCGCTGGAAACGCTGGCCAACGTCGAAGCGGCGCGCTACACGCGCGTGCGGCTGCGCCAGCGCGTGCACGCGCGACCGCCCTCGCCCGTGCACGTGCTGGATTTGCGCGGCCTCAACCTGGCGCACGGCCTGTCGCCCGCGTTGCTGGATGCGCTGGATGCGACACTCGCGCGCGGCGAGCAGGCGCTGGTGTTCAAGAATCGCCGTGGCTACGCGCCGGTGCTGCTGTGCCACGCCTGTGGCTGGCACGCCTCCTGTCCGAATTGCGAAAAGCCGCTGACCCTGTATCGCGGGCGTCGGCAACTGTTGTGCCACCACTGCGGGCACACCGAACGCGCGCCGGACGCGTGTCCGAACTGCCACGCCGAAGCATTGATTCCGCAAGGCCAGGGCACCGAACGCCTGGAGGAGGCGCTCGCAGCGCGTTACCCGGACGTGCCGGTGCTGCGCGTGGATCGTGAAAGCACGCGCCAACGCGATGCCTTTGCAAAGCTGCTCGACCGCCTTGCGGACGACAAACCCGCGATCCTGGTCGGCACGCAGATCCTCGCGAAAGGGCACGACTTGCCCAACCTCACCATGGTCGCGATCGTGGGTGTGGACGAAGGCCTGCACAGTGTCGATTTCCACGCCGGCGAACGGCTGGCACAGCTGATCGTGCAGGTCGCGGGACGCGCGGGACGCGCCGACAAGCCCGGCGCCGTCTGGCTGCAGACCCACGAACCGGAGCATCCGTTGCTGGTGACGCTGCTCAAGGGCGGTTACGACGCCGCAGCGGCGCTGCAACTCGGCGAACGGCTCGCGTCCGGGCTGCCGCCGTTCGCGCACGTAGCCCTGTTGCGCGCGGAATCGGCGCAACGCGAGGTGCTGGAAGGTTTCATGGCCGCCGCGCGTGGTGCGTTTGCCCGCCACGAAAGAGGCGACGCGCTGCGCATCAACGGGCCTTTTGCCGCGCCGATGCCGCTGCGCGCGGGTCGCCATCGTGCGCAGCTGTTGCTGGAATCCGCGCAACGCCCGCCATTGCGCCAGGCACTCACGGCGTGGTTGCCGCGGCTGCGCGGATTGCCGCAACCCCGCGGATTGCGCTGGTCGATCGATATCGATCCGGTCGATTTGTATTGAAGCCCGAGGCCGGAAAAGGGCGGTATAGCCCAGATGTTGTAGGAGGGCCGGAAGGCCCGAAGGAGACGACCGCGAATGCAGAGTCGCGGTCGCGGCTTCCGCCGCTCCTACCATCCGCGTTGCAGCTGCATCGAAAAACGAAACGGCCGCACATGGCGGCCGTTCGTTTGAACATGACTTCATCGGCAACAATCAAGCCGCGAAAGCTCCGCGCATCTTCTTCATCGCATTCGCTTCCAGCTGGCGGATGCGTTCGGCCGACACGCCGTATTCGTCCGCAAGGTCCTGCAAGGTGGCCTTGTCCTCGGCCAGCCAGCGGCGGCGGATGATGTCGCGGGTGCGATCATCCAGTTTCGCCATCGCCCGCTGCAGGGTGCCCAGTTGGTGCTCTTCGTGGTCGGCGTCGGCAAGCTGCAGGTACGGATCGGCACCATGGTCTTCCAGATACGCCACCGGCGAGGGCGGCGCGTCGTCGTCGGACTCGGTGGGCGCGTCGAAACCGACGTCGCGGCCGGACAGGCGCGACTCCATTTCGAGTACGGTTGCCTCGGGCACGCCCAGGTCTTTCGCCACTTCGCGCACTTCCTGCATGTTCATCCAGCCGAGGCGCTTCTTCGACTTGCGCAGGTTGAAAAACAACTTGCGCTGCGCCTTGGTGGTGGCCACCTTCACGATGCGCCAGTTGCGCAGGATGAATTCGTGCATCTCGGCGCGGATCCAGTGCACCGCGAAACTGACCAGGCGCACGCCGTGGTCGGGATCGAAACGCTTCACGGCCTTCATCAGGCCGATATTGCCTTCCTGGATCAGGTCGGCCATCTGCAGCCCGTAACCGGAATAACCGCGCGCGACGTGCACCACGAAACGCAGGTGCGACATCACCAGCTTGCGCGCCGCGTCGAGATCCTCCTCGTCGCGGTAACGGTGTGCGAGATCCTGTTCTTCCTCGACGGCCAGCACCGGAATGCGATGCACCGCGCCGATGTACGCGTCTAGGCTGCCGACCACGCTGGGAATGGGCAGGTTGTTGGCGACCAAGGCTTCACTCATTGGTTGTACCCCACTCGTCTGTATTGGCACTCTAACCGTGAGAGTGCCAAGCCCTCGTGAAGGTTCCCGCGCGGTCCCGGTGATGGGAGAGGCTTCGCCGTGAGGGTGATGGGAGAAATTATACTCGCCAGTATAGGAAACACAAGCCGCCGGGAGTCACGCTTCCAAAGCGCTCCGGGGCGGCAGGGACCAGTCGATCGGCGCCTGGCCGTTCGCCTCAAGGTACTGATTGGCTTTGGAAAAATGTCGGCACCCGAGGAACCCCCGGTGCGCCGACAGCGGCGAGGGGTGCGGCGCCTTCAGGACGCAATGGCGGCGGGTGTCGATCAGCTTGCCCTTGGCCTGCGCGTAGCTGCCCCACAGCAGGAAGACCAGGCCGTCGCGATCCCGGTTCAGCTCGTCGATCGCCCTGTCCGTGAACTCTTCCCAGCCCTTGCCCTGGTGTGCGCCCGCGATCCCCGCCTGCACGGTCAGCACGGAGTTCAGCAACAACACCCCGCGGCGTGCCCACGGTGTCAGGCAACCGTGGTCGGGCCGCGCGATGCCGAGATCATTCTCGATCTCGCTGAAGATGTTCTGCAACGACGGTGGCACCGGCACGCCCGGCCGCACCGAAAAGCACAAACCGTGCGCCTGACCCGGACCGTGATAGGGATCCTGGCCCAGGATCACGACTTTCACCGCGTCGAACGGCGTCGCATCCATCGCCGCGAAAATCTCGGGGCCGGGCGGATAGATGCGCTTGCCCGCGTGTTTCTCGGCACGCAGGAATTCACCCAGCGCACGCATGTCCGGCCGGTCGAAGTAATCGCCCACGCGCGCCTTCCACGACGGCTCGAGTTTCAGACGTTCGTCAGTCACCAATGGACACTCCCCGCGAAGCGGCTGTTGTGAAAAGTCAGGCCAGGGAACTCTTTGCCATGGATGGCAGCCTTGAAGACCGTTCTGGTCTTCACGAGGCGACGAGACACCACCGACACCTTCCATGCAACGGAGTAGCGATCAGGGATGATCGCATGAACTTCGCCGAGAAACCCGCAGCTGGAACATCAGCTTCGTCATCAGCAATCTTTCATCGACCGGCTTCTCGACCAGGTCGTTGGCACCGGCCTTGAGCAATGCCGCCTGATTCTCGGGGTTTTCGTCGCCGGTCATCACCAGCACCGGCAGGCGGCCCTTGCCGATTTGCAGATCGTAACGAATCCATTCCAGCAGATCGCCGCCGGACATCTCGCCCTTCAGGCTGACATCGGTCAGCACCACGTCGACGCCGGTCTCGCCGCGATCCCGTGCCGCACCCAGGAACTCCACGGCTTCTTCGGCGCTGCCGGCGAGTTGCACGGTCAACCCATAACGCTGCAACATGCGGCTGGTGGCGAGCGCCACCACGCGGCTGTCCTCGACGTACAACACCGCGCCCTCGGCGTGCTCGCTGGGCTGCACATAACCGCGGATGAAATCCGTGAGCGCGGCGTAGCCCGCGGCCTTGTCGAAATAGTCGGTGATCTCGTCGCCGATCTGGCGATTCTGCAGTCGCTCCTGCACGTCACCGGAAACCGCGACGATCGGTATGTATGCCTGCGGCGCGTGTTCGCGCACGTACTTCGCCAGCATCGCGCCGTCCATGTCCGGGAGGCGCAACGCGGTGGTCACCAGATCCACAACGCCTGCGTGCAGGGCCCGCTCGGCCTCGGCCCCGGATTCGCAGGCAATGATCGTGGCGCCCGGCAGGCCCTTTTCCAGCACGCGCGAAATCAGCGTGCGCGCGACCTTCGACCCGTCCACCACCATCACGCGCGGATTGTCACTGGCGATGTGGCGAAGGACGTCGTTCATGATTTCCGTGGTCGATCCGCGCCCGCAACGGCAACGCGCCGGCATTCAGTGGCCTGGTTTCAGGGCCGCGCTTGCAGCAGGTGGCGACTGCTTGCGATCAGCGCGCCCAGCCAGCCCAGCACGATTGCAATCGCCCACCCGATGCAAAGCGTAGTCCAGGACAGGCCGCCGAAGTGCAGCCGGCCCGTGTAACTGGCGACCAGGTCACGCACCGGCACCGCCAGTACCGCTTCCAGCAGCAAGATCAGCAGGATCGCAACCAGGCCGGCCGCGAAACCATACCACGCACCTTCATAAAGATAAGGCCTGCGCACGAATCCCGCGCTGGCGCCGATCAATTGCTGCACGATGATCTCGTTCGTGCGGCTGCGGATGTCCAGGCGCACGGTGTTGCCGATCACCAGCACCGCCGCCGCGCCCAGCAACGTCGCCAGCAGCAGCGTCACGCGTCGCCCCACCGCGATCAGGGCGTCCAGCCGCGCACGCCACTGGCCGTTGTCCTGCACCAGATCGACGCCAGGCATCGCACGCACGGCCGCGACCATCTGTTCCACCTGTGCGCGATCGGTTCCCGCGCGCGGTTCGATCAGCAGCACGAACGGCAGCGGATTGTCCGGCAGCGATTTGATCGCGTCGCCGAAACCCTGCATCGCGGCCAGCTCTTCGATGCCTTGCCGGGGCGTGCGAACCGTCACCGTGCCGACGTCATTGCGGGCGCGCAGGGTGGCGGCGAGTTTTTCCGCGCCACCGGCAGCAAGGTCCGTTTTCAGGAACACGTTGACCGACTGCGAATCGCCCAGCGCCGTCGCGAGATGCTGCACGTTCACCAGCAGCAGGTAGAACGCCAGCGGCAACACCAGCGCCAGGCCCATCACGACGGTGGTCAGCGCGGTGCCGAACGGCCGCCGCGCCAACTGGCGCAGGCTGTCGCGCAGGCACCACGCATGCTGCCGCCGCCACATCGCCGTACGCGAATGCCGAACCGGTTTGGCCATCGCGCCTTGTGCGTTCATGCGACCTCGCTTCCCGGCACGTCGTCGATCAGGTGTCCGTGATCGAGCACGATGACACGCTGCTTCATGCGCTTCAGCAACGCGAGGTCGTGGCTGGCGATCAGGATGGTGCTGCCGGTCTGCCTGAGGCTCACGAACAGTTGCATGATCTCTTCCGACAGTTGCGGATCGAGGTTCCCGGTGGGCTCGTCCGCGATGATCAGCGCGGGCCGCGCGACGATCGCGCGCGCGATGCCCACGCGCTGCTGCTCGCCGGTGGACAGCCCCGCCGGCGCGTCCTTGCCGCGCCCGGTCAACCCGACTTTTTCAAGCGCGCCGCGCACGCGCTTGCCACGCTCCTCCTGCGGAATGCCTGCGATCACCAGCGGCAGCGCGACGTTGTCGGCGACGCTGCGATCCATCAGGAGGCGATGATCCTGGAACACCATGCCGATGTCGCGGCGCAGACGCGGGATTTGACGATGACGGACACGCGCCAGATCGCGGCCGTGCACCTCGATCGCGCCGCCGCTGGCACGTTCGATCAGTGCGATCAACTTCAGCAGGGTGGTCTTGCCCGCGCCCGAGTGCCCGGTGACGAACAACATCTCGCCCGCTTCGACCTTGAACGAGATGTCAATCAGCGCCTCGCGGCCCTCGGGGTAGCGCTTGCTGACGGAATCGAAGCGGATCACGGCAGTACGGACGGCTCGCTGATGATCAGAGGCGATTCGGAGAATCGCAACCGGGACTGCAAAAGCCTAGCAACAATGTCGTCATTCCGGGGTCGCGCGCAGCCTGCCCCGGAAGTGCGTCTGATCCGGGGCGGCGTCCGGAATGACGATGGAAAAATACGAATCCCCACCCCAAAGAAACATGGACGAAATCAACCGCCGGCTGCAGGCGAGGCGGTGTGCGCTCCGCCGGGTTTGCGCCGGCG
>JAGWZT010000001.1 GCA_018971925.1 Lysobacteraceae bacterium
TGAAGATGCCGATGTTCTGCTGGTCGTGGCTGATCACCTCGTTCCTGGTGATCGCGGTGATGCCGGTGCTGGCCGGCGCGGTCACGATGATGCTGTTCGACCGCTTCTTCGGCACCAACTTCTTCAATGCCGCGGCGGGTGGCGACCCGGTGATGTACCAGCACGTGTTCTGGTTCTTCGGGCATCCCGAGGTCTACATCATGATCCTGCCCGCGTTCGGGATCATCTCGGAAATCGTGCCGACCTTCTCGCGTAAGCCGCTGTTCGGCTACAAGGCGATGGTGTACGCAATCGCGTGCATCGCGTTCCTGTCGTTCATCGTGTGGTCGCACCACATGTTCACCGTCGGACTTCCGCTGGGCGCCGAGGTGTTCTTCATGTTCTCTACGATGCTGATCGCGGTGCCGACCGGCGTGAAGATCTTCAACTGGGTCACCACGATGTGGCGGGGCTCGCTAAGCTTCGAAGTGCCGATGCTGTGGGCGATCGCGTTCATCGTGCTGTTTTCGATCGGCGGTTTCTCCGGCGTGATGATGGCGCTGGTGCCGGCCGACTTCCAGTACAACCAGACCTACTTCATCGTCGCGCACTTCCACTACGTGCTGGTGGGCGGCGCGCTGTTCTCGATCATCGGCGCGGTCTACTACTGGCTGCCCAAGTGGTCGGGCCACATGTACTCGAACTTCTGGTCCAAACTGCACTTCTGGTCCAGCGCGATCTCGGTGAACGTGCTGTTCTTCCCGCAACACTTCCTCGGCCTCGCCGGCATGCCGCGCCGCATCCCCGACTACAACGTCGCGTTCGCCGACTGGAACATGGTCTCCTCGATCGGCGGTTTCTGGTTCGGTGCTACCCAGTTGATCTTCGTGGGCGTGGTGATCCACTGTGTGTTCTTCTCCAAGGCCAAGGCCGCCTCGCGGGTGTGGGAACACGCCTACGGGCTGGAGTGGACGCTGCCGTCGCCGGCGCCGCATCACAGCTTCACGGTGCCGCCGGTGATCGACGACAGCCAGCTTGCACACGGCGACGTGAGTCATTGATTTTTGCGATCGTCCCTGATCGCTGCGAAATGAGGCGACTGCGCGGGGAACGGTCATCAGCAATAGCAACACCAACTCGGCCACCCTTGGCCTGGAATATTTCTGCGATCATCCATGATCGCTGCGCAATGAGGCGATGGTGCGAGGAACAGTCGGCAGCAATGGCAACATCACCTCGGCCATCCATGGCCTTGTTTTCCACAAAAGCGGCTCCGTTTGAATTTCGCCAAGCATGCTTCGAACACACGAAAACATTCAATTGAACGAAAAACCGGCGCTGGACGAACTCGCGCAACGGAAGGCGCGTGCGCGCCGCACCGCATGGATCATCGCGGCGATCGCGATCGCGTTCTTCGTCGCCAGCCTGCTGCAGGGACATTTCGTGGGCATTCCCAATTGGGTCCCCACACGTTGACCGGGTCACACCGTTACGCCAGCCATACATCGGAATCCATGACATGAGCCAACTCGACGCCAACGTCTACTACGTTCCGCACAGCAGCCGCTGGCCGATCATCGCGGTGGTCGGCATGTTCCTGTTCATGACCGGGGCGGCGATCTGGTTGAACGGCTACGACGGGCCCGGGCAGATCGTCCTGACGATCGGCGCGCTGACCATCATCGGCATGATGTTCGGCTGGTTCAGCAACGTGATCCGCGAGTCGATGAAGGGCATCTTCAACGGCCAGGTCGATACCTCGTTCCGGATGGGGATGATGTGGTTCATCGTCTCCGAGGTGTTCTTCTTCGCGGCGTTCTTCGGCGGCCTGTTTTACATCCGCACCTTCGTGGTGCCGTGGCTGGGCGGCGCCGGCGACAAGGGCATCATCACCAACGGCTTCATCTGGCAGGGATTCTCCGCGGCGTGGCCGACCAACGGTCCCGACTCGGTGGGTGGCTCGTTCATCGCGACCTCGCCGTGGGGCATCCCGCTGATCAACACGCTGCTGCTGCTGTCGTCGTCCATCACCGTGACCATCGCGCACCATGCGTTGCGCGCGGGCAACCGCAAACGCCTGATCGGATTCCTGGGCCTCACCATCCTGCTGGGTGCCACCTTCCTTGGCCTGCAGGCGCACGAGTACTGGGAATCCTACGTCCACCTCAACATGACGCTGCATACCGGCATCTACGGCGCGACGTTCTACATCCTCACCGGCTTCCACGGCCTGCACGTGACGCTGGGCACCATCATGCTGATCGTGATGTGGCTGCGCTGCGTGCGCGGGCATTTCACGCCGCAGCACCACTTCGCGTTCGAGGCGGTGTCGTGGTACTGGCACTTCGTGGACGTGATCTGGCTTTGCCTGTTCCTGTTCGTGTACATCCTGTAGTCGTGCCGCGGCTCCGTTTCACTTTCGTGCGGGTTGCTCGGCATCGATCTCGAAATCCTTCCCCGAAAGGGGAAGGGATTCATGCATTTTGAAATGGTCTTTCGCTGAATCAAGGCACGGCTGCCCACGGTACGGGGCTCAATGGAACGCGGGGCGTCACGATGGCTTTGGCTGGTCGCCTGCGCCCTGCTTGCCTGCGCAGGGTCTGCGTGGGCCGACGGGTGCACGCTGGCCAAATACGGCACGCTGTCCGTCGAGATGATCGGCGAACGCCCCACCACGCTCGTCAAGGTCAATGGCGCGGTCACCCGCTTCGCGATCGACACCGGCGCGTGGTTCAGCTTCATGTCGCGCGCCAATGCCGATGCGCTGGGACTGAAGCTTGTCCCCGCGCCGTTCGGTTTTCGCATGGGCGGGGTCGGCGGCTCTGCCGATGCGGAAATTGCCAGAATCAAGGACCTCGGCATCCTCGATACGGATTTGCGCAACGTCGATTTCGTGGTCGGCGGGTCGGACGCAGGGGAAGGATCGTTGGGCGCCAATCTGCTCGATTTCAAGGATCTTGAAATCGACCTCGCGCAGGGCAGAGTGACGCTGTTCAAACCGGAAGGCTGCCGCAAGTCGGCGCTGGCCTATTGGGTCAAGAAAGGCGGCACCTACAACGTTGCCGACTTGCACCCCTTTCATTTGAATGACCGACGCAGTTTTGTCGATGTGACGATAGACGGCAAATCCATCCGCGCCTTGCTGGACAGCGGTGCCGCCGCCACCTTGCTTGACCGCCGGGCCGCCGAACGTATCGGCATCGATCTGAAAGGACCGGGCGTGAAGGCGGGTGGCCCTATCCGCGGCATCGGCGCCAAGACGTATCAGTCGTGGATCGTGCCCATCGACACGTTCTCGGTCGGCACCGAAACGATCCAGCACAGCGAGATGCTGGTGATGGACGGCAATTTCAGCGATGGTTCGACCGACATGGTGCTGGGCGTCGATTTCATGCTGGCTCATCACATGTATATCGCCAACAGCCAGCGCAAGCTCTATTTCACGTACAACGGCGGCCGCGTGTTTTCGCTGGATACCGCCTCGATCGGGGCGCACGAGTCGGCCGCTGCCGCGGCGAACGATACGGGTGGCGAACCGAAGACGGCGACCGATTATGCGTTGCGCGGCCAGGCGCGTTTGGCGCGCGGCGAACTGGCGAACGCGCTTTCCGACCTGGATGCGGCCATCCGGTTGGATCCGGACAGCGCGGATGATCATTTGACACGTGCGCGCATCCTGCTCGCCCAGAAACAACCCAATGCGGCGCTGGACGATCTGGACAAGGCGCTGGGCCTCGATCCGAAAAATCTCGATGTACTGCTGCTGCGCGCCCGGCTGCGCTACGGGAAAAAAGACGAAGCCGGCACCGCGGCGGATCTCGGGGCGGCGCGCCAGCTTGCTCCAACCGGTTCGATGCAGTCCCGTTCCGTCGCGTCGCTCTATGTCGCCATCGACGAGCCGGCCAACGCCGTGCCGTTGCTGGACGCGTGGATTGGTGCACATGAGGACGACGCTTCGCTCGGCAGCGCACTCAACGAACGCTGCTGGGCACGCGCCTTGGCCAATCAGTCATTGGACGACGCCCTGCACGATTGCCGCGAGGCGATCAAACGCGACGGCGACCGCGCGGCTTATCTGGACAGCCTGGGCATGGTGTATCTGCGGATGGGCGACTACGCCGAATCGATCAAGGCGTACCAGCAGGCCCTCGCGCAATCGCCCCACACGGCATGGTCGCATTACGGCCTGGGCCTGGCCGAATTGCACAGCGGACAGGCCGATGCCGGCAACGCCGAATTGGCAATGGCGCGTTCGCTCGACAAGGAGATCGACGCGCGTGCCGCCAAGTTTGGCCTGGTCGTGCCAGGCGCGTCTCCGGGTAAAGAAGTGTCCGGCGTACAGCCTTCCAGGTAGCGTTGCGGAGGGCGGCCCTCAACCGCGATCACCCTCGCGGTCGAAAAGGCGTCGTGATATTGGCGCTTCGTGGGGTGGTTTAACTTTGCTTGTTCTTGTTTGTCTACAGTTTGGAAGGAGCGGGATCGGAGACCATGGGCCGGGCGCCGGCAGAACACGCCGCGGTCCCGTGTTTTCGCACTGATCTTGCCGACCGGTCGCTGCCTTCCGTTGCCCGCTCTTGCGAGACATCGCATGGTTGATCAGAGTTTGCGATAATTCCGGTTCTAGGTCCACACTCTCAACGCACGTATACGCCGTGCGGATGCAGCACGCCGGTCCAGATGCCGATCACGATCAGGACGATCAACAACACCGAGAATGCGACGCGCCGCGTCAACGCCCACACGGTGCGGTTGCTGCCGGGACGGTCGGTCATCATGAAATACAGCGCCTGGCCCAGCTCGAAGATCACCACCAGAAACACGATGACCAGCACGGCCTTGTATACGGTGGTGAATGACATGGCAAAGCCGTGTGCGGAAACGTCGAGTATAGCGTTGCGATGTCGCCTTACGGTGCGCGAGGCGTGATTCGTGTACGGCGCCCGAGTGTATTCGCGGTGTTGCTGACCGTGTTCGGGGTCGCGGTGTTCTGCACGCTTGGCATCTGGCAATTGCGGCGCGCGGCGTACAAGGAAACCGTGTTGGCGCGTTTCAACAATGCCGCAAGCGCGCCGTTGGTGAGTCTTGCTGACGCGCGCGCAGATCGCGAGCCCGGTGCCTACCCGCACGTCAGGGTCACAGGAAACCTGGAAGGCGACCGGGTATACCTGCTGGACGACCAGATGCGTGCGGGGCGGTTGGGCGTGATGGTGTTCGTGCCGTTCAAGCCCGATGGTTCCGGGCGAGTGCTGCTGGCGAACCTTGGGTTCCTCGCGAGGATGGGACCCGACACCACCACGTTGCCGGATATTCCACCGATCCCCAGTCACGCGGTCACGCTTGACGGCATCTACGCGCCGCCGCCACTACCGGGCCTGAAGCTGGGCGGCAACCCGCTGCCGCGCGAGAAGGCCTGGCCCAAGCTGGTGACCTTCATTGACCTGCGGGAAATCGCCTCCGATCTCGGCGCCGCGGTTTATCCGCATGTATTGTTGACGGATCCCGACCCGCACAGCGCCTATATCCGCAGCTGGACGGCGAACGTGATGCCGCCAACGCGGCATCGTGCGTATGCGCTGCAGTGGTTCTGTTTCGCGATCGCTGCGGTCGTGATGTTTTTCGTGCTGCATCGCGTGAAGCGCGATGACGCCACCGACTCCGCACAGGAATAAAGGGTCCCTAGATGGATTTGCGCAATCGACGCCGTCTGCAGGCCGTGGTAATCGTGGCCATCTTCGCGGCCTCCATGATCGGCGCGGCCGTGATGATGGCCTCCGGATGGTCGCCGCCCACCCGCAGCTATGGCAAGCAAATCCGGCCCGAGCGCAATCTCGCGCAAATGCCGGTGCAACTGGGGGACGGCAAGCCGTTCGCGTTCCACGGGCGTGATGCAGCGTGGACGCTGGTCGCGCTGCCGGGACCGGACTGCGCCGAACGCTGCCTGCGCGAACTCGACCTGGTGCACCGCGCGCAGATTACGCTGGACAAGCAGGCCGACATGTTGCGCCTGCTGTATCTCGGCGCACCGCCGCAGGGTGCCGCGGCCGAAGGCTTCGGCAAGGTCTGGGCGCTCGCGACCACTTCTTCGCAGGCGCTCGAAGACTTCCGCGCCAAGACGCCCGACAGCGTGAGCGCGGTCCTGGTCACGCCGAGCGGCAAGGCCATGCTGAGCTACCCGGCGGGCTTCGATCCAACGCGCTTGCGGCTGGATCTCAAGAAAGCGGTGAAGGTGGCCCTGTGATGCCGACGGCGAATCTGCCCCTGCGCGTGCTGGCGTGGGTGGCGTGCGTGCTCGCGTTTTTCCTGATCATGTACGGATCTTTCGTGCGGCTGTCCAACGCCGGCCTCTCGTGCCCCGACTGGCCGACCTGCTACGGGCGCATCACCTGGCCGGTCAAGCCGGCAGCCGTCGCGAAAGCGGACAAGGCGTTCCCGAACCGGCCCGTCGAAACCCACAAGGCCTGGCGCGAACAAACCCATCGTTTCGCCGCCGGCACGCTCGGCTTGCTGGTGTTGGCCGAGGCGCTGGTCGCGACGTTTGCGGCCCGGCGGCGTTTCGCACTGGTGATCGCGGCGGTGGTGCTGATCGGCATCGGAATACCGATGTACATGGCCCGGCATTACGTGACTGCCAGCGTGCTCGCGGCGGCTGGCGAGGCGCTGTTGCTTGGCGTGGCCTTCTTCTGGCGGGGCGCCGGCTGGCGACGCGTCGCGGTGCTGACGTTGGCGGTCGTGTGCTTCCAGGCATTGCTCGGGATGTGGACGGTCACGTGGCTGTTGAAGCCCATCGTGGTTTCCGGGCACCTGCTGGGTGGCATGGCGACATTTGCATTGCTGACATGGGTGGCGTGGCGGCTATCTTTGTCCCCTCTCCCTTCGGGAGAGGGTGCCATTTCTGCCGTGAAGGCAGAAATGGCGGGTGAGGGTCCGGGTTCGCAGGTACGTTATGCGCTGGCCGAACCCTCACCCCAGCGCTACGCGCTCGGCGCTACGCGCCGCCTCTCCCGTAGGGAGAGGGGCTTATTCTTGGCGGCGGTGATCGGCGTGGTGTTGCTGGCGTGCCAGATCTTCCTGGGCGGGTGGACGTCGTCCAATTACGCCGCGCTCGCGTGCGGCATCGGTGGCTCGGCATTTCCGACCTGCCTTGGCCAGTGGTGGCCGGCGATGGATTTCCACCAGGGTTTCATCCTGTGGCGCGGCATCGGCGTGGATTTCCAGGGTGGCATCCTGGATGCCCCCGCGCGCACCGCGATCCAGATGGTGCACCGCTTCGGCGCGGCGGTCGTGTTCGTATACGTGTTGTGGCTGGCGCACAAGACGGGACGTGCGGGCCTGCGCTGGCATGCCGTCGCGCTGGCGGCGCTGCTGTTTGTGCAGGTCGCGTTGGGCATCAGCAACGTGATGCTGGGCCTGCCGCTGGCGATCGCCGTGGCACACACCGGGGGTGCGGCGCTGCTGCTGTTTGCTGTTGTAACGCTGCTGACCCGCAGCCAAGCGCTGGCGCCGCGGGAGGGCCATTTGTAGGAGCGGCGGAATCCGCGCCCCGGGCGTGGCATCCGCACAATGTCGATCGGGCCTTCCTGCCCTCCTACAATGGAAAAGATGTCCACGCTCGCCGGCCAATACCTTGCCGCCACCAAGCCGCGCATCGTCGCGTTGCTGGTGTTCACCGCCATCATCGGGATGCTGCTGGCCGCGCCCGGCGTGCCGCCCTGGCGCGCGCTGGTGTTCGGCACACTCGGCGTCTGGATGGCATCGTCATCGGCGGCGGCGCTGAACCAGTTGATCGACCAGCGCATCGACCGCGTGATGGCGCGCACCGCGCATCGCCCGCTGGTCACGGGCACGCTCACCGCGCGTCAGGTGTTGGTGTTTGCCACGTTGCTGGGCGTGGCGTCGATGCTGATCCTCGGCCTGCTGGTGAACTGGCTGACCGCCTTGCTCACCTTCATCGGGCTGATCGGTTACGCGGTGATCTACACGGCGTTCCTGAAACGCGCGACGCCGCAGAACATCGTGATCGGCGGTCTCGCCGGCGCGATTCCTCCGCTGCTGGGCTGGGCCGCCGTGACCGGCATGCAGGCGCCGAGCGATTGGGCCTATGGCTTGTTGCTGGTGCTGATCGTGTTCGTGTGGACGCCGCCGCACTTCTGGTCGCTGGCGATCTTCCGGCGCGAGGATTACCGGCGGGCCTGCATCCCGATGCTGCCGGTGGTCTATGGCGTCGAATACACCCGCTGGCACGTGTTGTTCTACACCGTGCTGCTGGTGCTGGTGAGCCTGCTGCCGTACCTCACCGGCATGAGCGGACTGCTGTATCTCGGCGGCGCGGCGGTGCTGGGCATCGCCTACCTGTACTACGCGATCCGGCTGATGCGCCCGCCGGACGAGCGCTTCGCGATGAGCGCGTTCGGCTATTCGATCGTTTACCTGATCGCCCTGTTCAGCTTCCTGCTGGCCGACCACTGGCTGGCCGGGCCGGTGGTGCGGGTGGGCGGATACGTGCTGCAGCGGATAGGGTAAGCTGGCGCCGGCGCAGGCAGGCAGCCGGCGCGGGTGGTGTATCGGGAGCCAGGCTCCCAGGCCGGGAGGTTGGCTGCGCTTGAACGTGGTCCTGCTGGTTGTGGCGATCGTCGCCGCGTTGATCAGCATCGCGCTGGCGGCATGGGCGTTGCGCAAGCAGCGTCGCATCCTGAAGGAACTGACCGCCAGCCGCGAGCGCTACATGCTGGTCGCGGAAGGCGCCAACGACGGCATCTTCGATTACGACCTCGTCACGCAAAGCATTTACTTTTCGCCGCGCGTGTACCAGATGCTCGGGTACGACGAAACCGAACTGCGCGGCCCCGACGGCCTCAAGCGGATCATGGAGCCCGAGGACTACGAGGTCGCGCGCGCGGCCCTGTTCGGACACCTGGAGCAGCATCACCGCGACGAGCTCCAACGGGTGATGCGCCTGCGCGCGCACGACGGCCGGGTGCTGACCATCCTGGCACGGAGCGTCGCGCAATATGCCGAGGACGGAACGCCGGTGCGGGTGGCCGGTTCCTACACCGACATCACCGACCGCCTGCACGACAAGCGCCAGTTGCAGATCGCGGCCAGCGTGTTCGAGGCCAGCAGCGACGGCATCCTCATCAGCGATCCCGTCCAGCGCATCGTATCGGTCAACAGCGCCTTCATGCGCGTGACCGGATACGAGCGCGAGGAGCTGACGGGGCGGCCGGTGCGCGACATGCAGATTCCGTCCGCCGCGACACGCGCTTGCGACCACGCGCTGCGTGAATTCGACAAGTGGAGCGGCGAAATCGCCTGGCGCCGCCGCAATGGCGAGGGCAAGGCGCTCGACAGCTCGGTGGTCGCGGTGCGCGACTCTTCGGGCGAAGTCGCGTTCCACATCCATGTCTGCATCGACACCGCCGAGCTGCGTTACGCGCAGGCGCGCATACGCCATCTCGCCTACTTCGATCCGCTTACGGGGTTGCCCAATCGCACCCACATGCGCGGCCAGTTCGCGCAGGCGCTGGCGGCGGCTCGGCATGGCGCACGGCCGCTGGCGGTCGCGTTTTTCGACCTCGACAACTTCAAGGAGATCAACGACACCGCCGGCCACAGCGTGGGCGACGACGTGATCTGCACGGTGGCGCAACGGTTGAGCGAAGGCGTGCGCGAGGGCGATGTGCTGTGCCGGTTCGGGGGCGACGAGTTCCTGCTGCTGCTGCCCGATACGGACGCCGCGGCGGCCGAAGTCATGACGCGGCGCCTGATCGAGCGGATCTGCCAACCCGTCGATGTCGAGGGCCGATCGCTGGACATCGCTGCCAGCGCGGGTTTCAGCATCTTCCCCGACGATGCGACGGATGCCGAGAACCTGGTGCGTGAGGCCGACACCGCCCTGTTCCGTGCCAAGGCAGAGGGTGGCAACACGGTGCTGCGCTTCCTGCCGTGGATGGGCGAGGCCGTGACCTGGCGCCACGACATGCAGTCTGCGTTGCGCGCCGCGATCGTGCGCTCGCAGTTCGTGCTGCGCTACCAGCCGATCGTGGACGCGCGCGCCAACCGCGTGCGCGGGTTCGAGGCGTTGCTGTACTGGAATCGGCCCGGCATGGGCGTGGTCGGTCCCAGCTCGTTCATCGGGCTGGCCGAAGAATCGCGGCTGATCGAATCCATTGGCGCGTGGGTGGTCGAGGAAGCGTGCCGCCAGTTGGCGGCGTGGAAACACGTCGGCCTGCCGGCGTTCTATGTCGGCATCAATGTCTCGGGCATGCAACTGCGCGTGGGCGGCGCCTTCCAGGACGTGCTTGCCGAGGCCATGCGCAAGCATGGCGTGGGCAACGACGAGTTGATGCTGGAAATCACCGAGCGGCACCTGGTGCAGGATGTGAAGGGCGGCTTGCCGTTGCTGGAAACCCTGACGGCGAGCGGCCTGCGGGTATCGATCGACGACTTCGGCACCGGCTATTCCAATCTCGAATCGCTCAAGAACCTGACCGTCAACCAGATCAAGATCGACCGCGCCTTCGTGCGCAATCTGATGACGGAGTCGGGCGACCGCGCGATCGTGCGCTCCATCATCGCGCTCGGCCGCAGCCTGGGCCTGCAGGTCGTCGCCGAGGGCGTGGAAACCGCCGAACAGATGCAGATGCTGCGCGAATTCGGCTGCGACATGTTGCAGGGATTCCTGTACGCGCGCCCGCTCGAGGTGGATGCGGTGCCCGGATTCCTGATCGAACTCGCGGCCGGCAAGGTGGGCCGGAAGGCTGGCGAGCGCGGCTCCGTTGTGTTGTGATACACGGTTGCCGCGGGCGGTTTCCGCGGCAAGCCTTCGTGTGCAGCAGGTGATGCCTTGAACGCGTTGATGGATTTCCTGCGCTGGTGGATCCCCTGGGAGCCCTCGGCCACCGCGGTCGTCGCGTTCGCGCTCGCCGTGTGGTTGTACTGGCGCGGTGCGCGGCGCTCGCCGGCGACGGCCCCGTGGCACCGGCAGCTGTCGTTCTGGCTCGGCCTGTTCGTCATCTATTTCAGCCTGCACACGCATCTCGACTATTACGCCGAGCACGAATTCTTCGTGAACCGCCTGCAGCAGTTCGGTCTGCAGCACCTCGGTCCTTTCATGGTCGTGCTGGCGTTTCCCGGTGCGACATTGCGCAGCGGTTTGCCGCTGCGTTGGCGGATCCATTGGCTGCGTCCATCCGCGCGCAGCGCGCCCTGGCGCGGGCTTTCCGGCTTCTTGCTCAATCCGTGGGTCGCGTCGTTCGTGTTCGTCGGCGTGATGCTGTTCTGGCTGTGGCCGTCCGTGCTGTTCTACGCGATGCTGGATTGGCGCCTGTACCGCTTGATGAACTGGAGCATGGTGCTGGCGGGGCTGCTGTACTGGTGGCTGATCCTCGACAGCCGCCCCAAACCGCCCGCGCGGCTGTCGCCCGGGATGCGCGTACTCGTCGAAATGCTGGTAATGGTGCCGCTGATCCTGGCCGGCGCGTACATCACGTTCACCACCCGGGACCTGTATCCGATCTACAGCTTGTGCGGGCGCGCGTTCAACGGCATCACGCCTGCCGCCGACCAATACCTGGGCGGCCTGATCCTGTGGATACCGGGCGCGATGATGAGCGTGCTTGCGGCGGCCGTCGCGTTCGGCCACTGGCTGTCACTCGATTCGCGGGGGCGGCTGCCGTCGCGGCAGGCGCGACGCGAAGCGTGGCGGGCGCGCGTGGTCGCGCGCACTCAGGGCCCGGACGCGTTGGCGGGCAGCACGGAAAAGTCCACCTGAAGCACGCTGCCGCCGGCAAAGCGCAGGCGCATCGGAACCTTGTCGCCGGGTTTCACCGGGCGCTTCGCGTGCGACAGCATCAGGTGGTAGCCGCCCGGCGCGAGTTTGACGCTGCCGTGCGCGGGAATGTCGAGGTGATCGACCATTTCCATCGTGCTGTCGCCTTGCGCGAGGCGCGAACGGTGCAGCATCACCAAGCCATAGTCGGGGCTGCTGACGCCGGTAAGGCGCTGCACCCCGTCGCTGTCATTCACGATCGTCGCGTAGCCCGCCGCGGGCAGGTTGGCGGGCAGCCAGCGAATCCATGCCTGTTCGACGCGTACGGCGCTGGCCGGAGCCGCCGCGGGCGCCGAAGCACAAGTTGCGATCAGACCCGCGCAGGCGAACGCGCGCAGCAGATCGCGGGCATGCCGGGCCGTCATGATTGCTTCACCAGAATATCGAGGTCGTGCAGGATTTCGTCGTTCGACGAGCCCGGCGTCGCCAGCAGGCGCGCATGGCCCTGCTGGTCGAACACGTAGACCGCGGAGCTGTGCGTGACGTCGTAGTCGCCGGCCTTGTCGTTCGGCGTTTCGGGCTTGTAGAAAGCGCGATAGCGCTTGGCCAGCTGCGCGATGGCCTCCTGCGTGCCGGTCAGCCCGACAATGCGCGGATCGAATGCGGTGACGTACTGGTGCAATACCGGCACCGTGTCGCGCACCGGATCCACCGTCACGAACAGCACGCGCACGTCATCCGCGGCCTTGCCCATTTTCTGCAATACCGTGTGCAGGTGCACAAGCGTCAGCGGGCATACGTCGGGGCAATGCGTGTAGCCGAAATACAGCAACGCGACCTTGCCGCGATAGTCGGCCGCGGTGACCGGCTGGCCGAGATCATTGGTCATGCTGAATTTCAGGTCGGGCAAATGGCCCTGCACGTCGTCGAGCTGCCATTGCGGATGCGCCGCGCAACCAGCGAGCACCACGATGGCCGCGGCGGCGAACAACCAGCGAACGGGTGGATGGCGGAACGACATGGCGGTGCCCGGAACGGCGATGCAACCGATGATGATAGCGCGATGCGCGCAGTGTCGAACGCATTGCGGCGGTGAGGAGACGCCGTACGTACGCTGTTCAGCGGCCCGCTTCGAGACGCTTCAGGAACACCCGCATTTCCTTCGCGGCCTGCACGTCACCCCGCGCTTCGGCGGCGGTGATGCCGCGCCGCCACGCGGCGGCGGCAGCGTGCGCGTCGCCTGCGCGCCGGCAGGCTTGCCCGAGCTGCTTCCATGCCGCCGAATAGCCATTGTCGAAGTCGATCGCCGCGCGCAAGTGCGCCATCGCTTCCACCGCATCACCGGCGTCCAGCAGCGCGACGCCCAGCGAATAGCGCAGCAGCGCGCCGTCGCGGGGTCCACCGAGTTGCGCGCGCAACGAATCGATACGCTTCATGTGAAGCGGCTGTTGTGAAAAGTCAGGCCACGGAAGGCCGTTCTGATCTTCATAAACCCGGAGTGCTTCGGCTCATGGTCGAACTCGACGAAGCAGCGATCATGGATGATCGCACAAGTACGTGGAAAGCCAGGCCACGGAAGGCCGTTCTGATCTTCACGAAGTTTGTGTGCTCCAGTGTGCGAACCGATCTGCCGGTGCAGCGATCAGGGATGATCGCCATTGATATTGCCGTAGCGCCAATAACTCGGTGCCGGCAGCAGGACCGTGGGCGTAAAGGATTCCAGTGGTTGCTGGCCCCGTCGCAGTGTTGCGAGCGCCGGTGCATCCCAGATCACCATCCACACGCCGCGATAAGGCTGCACCAGCCGCGCGTAGCGAAGGTCGTCGGCGTCCAGTCGTTCCGGGTAGGCGATCACGAGGCCATGCGGATGCTTCGCCGTCCAGTCCTGCAGGAACTGGCCTTCGTACAGGCGATCGATCGGTCGGGTCATGCGGCCGGCGAATTCGAACTGACCGTCGTAGATGCCGAGGTTGCCGATCGCGTGACCTTGTGCTTCGGCATGTGCGAGCAGGTGTGCGGCCGGGCGCATGTCGAACGCCGGATAAAACGCCAGCGCGAACAGCGCGTAGGCGCCCGCGGTGCCGATCAGGCTGGCGCTTGCGATCCGGCGCAGCTCGCCGCGTCCCGGCAGCAACAGGAACGCGCCCAGCAACAGATACAACACGCCGAACGGCGCACCGACGGTCGCGCAGTCGCGCAGCCAGTGATCGTGCAGCCTGCCCGCGTTCTGCAACAGCGGCAGCGCGAACAACAGAGCGGCCGTCGCAAACGATGCCAGCGCAAGCGGCCACGCACCCAGCCAGGCAGCGTGTGCCGCCCACCCGCCACGCGTGCGCAGGAACGTGATGGCCGCCGCCATCACGATCGCGGCCGCCGGCAATTCGGGCACGAGGTAGTAGCTTTGCTTGCCGCTGAACGCGCTGAAAATCAGGAACGCCGGGACCAGCCACGCGAGCAGCATACGCGAGCCTGCCGGCAGTGGTCGGCGCAGCGCGAGGATGCCGGCCCACATTCGCGGCCACAGCACGAACGGGAACAGCAGCACGAACGCCCACGGCACATACCACCAGAACGGCCGCTTGTGGATGAAGGCGTCCACCACGCGCCCGCCGGTCTGCTTGAAAAGCAGGTTGTGGGTATAGGCGCCGCCGCTCGCGTGGATGGCCGGAATCACCCACGCGGCGAGGATCAGGGTGCCGCCGATGATCGCAACAACGCCGAGCACATACCAGCGCGCGCGGTGTTCGCGTGCGTAACGGCACCACCACGGACCCAGCAGCCACGCCGGCGCCGTGTGGACCAGCATCACCGGGCCCTTGGTCAGGAAACCCAGGCCGATGCAGATGGCGAAGCCGATCCAGTGCGGCGTGGTGCGGCGTGGACGCGGAACCAGGCACAGCATCGCGCCAAGCACCCAGACAGCCATCAGGCCGTCGTACATGATCTGCAGGCCGTACAGAAAGCCGAACGACAGCGCCAGCAGCAGCCACGGCGTGGTGCGCGCCACCCATGCGTGTTCGGGAAACAGCCGGCGCGCCAGCGACTGCGCGAGGATCAGTTGTGCGGCGCCGATCAACACCATCAGCACGCGTGGCCACACGTCGTTGACGCCGAACGCGGCCCAGCCCGCGTGGATCAGCCAGAACAGCAACGGCGCCTTTTCCGAATACGGCGCGCCATTGATGTGCGGCACCAGGAACTGTTGGTGGGCCCACATGTCCCACGCCACCGCCAGTGCGCGCGTGGAGTGCAGCGGGATCGGCGGTTGCAGGAAGATCACGATCAGCGCCGCCGCGAGGTACAGCGGCAGCCACCACAACAGGGCGCGCAGGTGTTCGGATCGGGCGTAGGAAGCGTCGGTCACGGGAAGGTTTCGCGAAGGCTGCAGCGCGTGGCGGAATTGTAATGGATGCGGTTGCCGGGTCCGGCACCCTACGCGGCGCGCGGAAGTTCCGGATTGCGCGGGGGGAGGCTGCACAGCGCAGCAATCACTTCGCGCGGACCGATTTCGCAGACGCGGGAATGTTGCGGCGGCCCGCCCAGCGCGATCACCGCGCTACCCGTCGGGCTGCGCGGGCACCATGCATCGGGCGATTGCGCGCCGAACAGCACCACCAGCGGGCAACCCATCGCCGCCGCCACGTGTGCCGGTCCGGTGTCCACCGAAAGCATGCCGTCGGAAATCTCCGCCAGTGCCATCAGGCGCCGCAGCGGCAGTTCGTGCGCCGCCACTTCGACGCCGGGCAGGCGTGCTGCGCTGGCGAGGGCATCCAGCGAGGGCGCCTCGCTTGGTGCGCCGCACAGCATGATGCGTGCGTCGGGGTGATCTTCGCGCAGGGCGCGCAGCGCGGCGACCCAGTGCTGCACGGGCCAGGCCTTGTCATCGTCGGCTGCGTCGCGCGGACCGTTCCAGCGCATGCTGCGTTTGTTGAAAGGCTGCACCAGCCACAGGGCCTCGCCGCGCCAGCCGCGTGCGCGCAGCCAGGTGTCGCGGTCGCGGCGGTCCGCCTCGCGCAACACCAGGCGTGGTGCCATGGTGCCCAAGAATGCCGGTGTCCGCCATGCATCGGTGCAGTCGGGCGGTGGCTTTCCGCAACCACGCAGCAGCCTGTCGATCCAGTGTTCACCGGGCGCAGCCGGTGCATCGGTCAGGAACACGCATTGACTTTGCCGTATGCCGGCAAGCGCAAGCATCCGTCGAATCTTGGCCAAGGCGCGCGGTTCGGTTTCGCAGACGTGCACGGGCGCGCCGCGATACCGGCGCAGCGTGCGCAGCATGCGCCAGCGTTCCGGACTGAGTGCCAGCGGCCGATGCCGCGCGCTCACCTGCAGCACCCGCACTGCATCCGGATGCGCGTCATACAACGCGGCGCTCCACGGACCGGTACCGAGCAGCAGGCACGGTTCGCCATAACCGCGGTGCAGGCGATCGAGAAGCGGCGCCAGCAGCAGCATGTCGCCGAGCCGCCCGAAGCGGATCACGATCGGACACATCAGGATGCCATGACGGACAAGTTGGGTGCCGGCCTGCGCAGCGGCAATGCCTGCCACGCGGAGGCCACTTCATCGAGGGTGATCTGGTCGACGCGGTTGCGTTCGGGCAAGCCGCCCAGTGCAACGACGGGGCTGCCCGCCGGGCTGCGCGGCAACCACAGCGTCGGCGGCTGCGCGCCGTACAGCACCACCAATGGGCAGCCCAGGGCCGCAGCGGCCTGGGCGGGGCCGGTATCGATCGAGATCATCGCGGCTGCGTGTTCGCACAAGGCCAGCAATCGGCGCAGCGGCAGTTCGTCGCCCGCCGCGAGCACACGTTCGGAGTGCGCGCCGTCGGCGATCTGCCGCAGCAGGGCGGCCTCCGGTGGCGCGCCGCACAGGACGATCTTGAGGTCGGGTTGGCGCGCGAGGACTGCGTGGATCAGGCCGGTCCAATTGACCAGCGGCCACTGCTTGTCGTCGCCGAGTTGGCCCGCGCGTCCGCGCTTGAGCGTGCGCTTGTTGCCGGGTTGCAGCAGCAGCAGGGGCGCATCGTCGAAGGTGCGCGCGCGCAGCCATTCGTGCAGGTCGGCGCGATCCGCGCGCTGCACGACAAGGCACGGCGCATTCGGCGTCTGCAGCGCGTCAGCCGGCGGCGCGGACGCGAAGGCCGCGGGCGTCATCGCGCCGAGGCGGCGCCAACGATCGACCCAGTGTTCGCCGCCGCGCAGCATGCAATCCGGGTTGGCGAACACGCAGTGATCCCGCGGGATGCGCGCGCGTTGCAGCAGCCAACGAATCTTGTCGATGGAATAGTCGTCGCAGACGTATACCGGGCCCGGTGGTTGTGCGCGCAGCAGCGACACCAGGTGCCGCTGGCTCGCGTCCAGCCAGTACGGGCGCTTGCGGCTGGACAACTTGAGGATCGCGCGCACGTCGGGATGGCCGGCGAACAGCGGCGCCAGCCAATCACCCGATCCCAATACCCGGCAGGCCTGCCCGTAGCGGCGGTGCAGCAGGCGCAGCAACGGCGTCAGCAACACCATGTCGCCGAAGGCGCCGAAGCGGATCACGAGGGGTGCGGCGAAGCTGGGGGGCATGAAGGGTCTCGCTGGCACCGGGCAGTTTCGCGTGGCTGCCTGTCGGCAGTCTTTCGGCGCCACGCATTACACTCGCTGAATCCTGACGTTACGACGTGCCTGGCACCATGATAAAACGCCCGCGTATCTCGGCCTGCGTCATCACCTTGAACGAGGCCGACCGCATCGGCGATTGCCTTGCCTCGCTGGCGTTCTGCGACGAAGTGGTGGTGGTGGATTCGGGGTCGCGCGATGGCACCCGCGATGTCGCGGCCGCGCACGGCGCGCGCGTCGTCGGGCATCCGTTCGAAGGTTTCCGTGCACAGAAGGATTTTGCGGTGTCTCAGGCATCACACGATTGGGTGTTGTGCCTGGATGCCGATGAGCGCGTCACGCCCGCGTTGCGCACATCGATCGAGACAGCGCGTGATGCAGGGTTCGCCGATGCGGCGGGCTATCGCTTCGCGCGCGCGACCGAATACTTCGGCGCGTTCCTGCGCCACGGCAATGCCTATCCCGATCGCGTGCTGCGCTTGTTCGACCGACGCCGCGGCGGTTGGCGCGCAGGCCGCGAAATCCACGAACACGCGGTGGTCGATGGCCACGCCGCGACGCTTGCGGGCGACCTCGAACACCGCGCCTATCGTTCGCTGGACGACCAGCTTGCGCGCTACCGCCGCTACGCGACGATGATGGCCGAACACATGCATGCAGCGGGACGCCGCGCGCACCTGCACAACCTCGTGCTCAATCCGTTCTGGCGCTTCCTGCGCGGGTACGTGCTGCGGGCAGGTTTCCTGGACGGCTGGCGCGGCTTCCTGTTCGCCTGCATGGAAGCCGATTACGTGCGCGAGAAATTCGCACGGCTGTGGTTGCTGCGGCTTGGCGCCACCGGACCCGCCTCGCGATGAGGCGCGCGTGCTGTCAAAATCGTCGCTTCATGGTATGTCCGCGATGACAGGATTCGCATGAAAACCGCATTGATCACCGGGGTATCGGGGCAGGACGGCGCGTATCTGGTGCAGTTGCTGCTGGAGAAGGGTTACAAGGTGTACGGCGCGTACCGCCGCACGAGTTCCGTGAACTTCTGGCGCATGCAGGAGCTTGGCGTCGCGGCACACCCGAATCTCGAGCTGGTCGAATACGACCTGACCGACCCGGGCTGCAGCCTGCGCCTGATGCAGAAGGTGCAGCCTGACGAGGTGTACAACCTCGCCGCGCAGAGTTTCGTCGGGGTCTCGTTCGAGCAGCCGGTCACGACCGCCGAGATCACGGGCCTCGGGGCTTTGCACCTGCTCGACGCCATTCGGACGGTCAAGCCCGACACGCGCTTCTACCAGGCCTCCACCTCGGAGATGTTCGGCAAGGTGCAGGCGGTGCCGCAGAACGAGCACACCATGTTCTGGCCGCGCAGCCCGTACGGCGTGGCCAAGCTGTTTGCGCACTGGAGCACGGTGAACTACCGCGAATCGTTCGGCATCTTCGGTGCCAGCGGCATCCTGTTCAACCACGAATCGCCGCTGCGTGGGCGCGAGTTCGTGACCCGCAAGATCACCGACGCAGTCGCGCGGATCAAGCTCGGGCAGCAGGAGCATCTGGAGCTCGGCAACCTCGACGCCAAGCGTGACTGGGGCTTCGCCGGGGACTATGTCGAAGGCATGTGGCGGATGCTGCAGGCCAACGAGCCCGACACGTTCGTGCTGGCGACTGGGCGTACCGAGACGGTGCGCGATTTCGCCACCCTGGCGTTCAAGGCCGCGGGCATCGGCATCGAATGGAAGGGCAGGGAGCAAGGCGAAACGGGCCTGCGCGCCGACACGGGAAAAGTCGTGGTGAAGGTGAACCCGAAGTTCTACCGCCCGGCCGAGGTGGACATGCTGATCGGCGACGCCACGCACGCGCGCGACGTACTCGGCTGGCAGGCGCGGACCACGCTGGAGGAACTGTGCCGGACGATGGTGGCAGCCGATCTGAAGCGGGTGGAACGTGGCGTATCGTTCTGATCAACCGCGCGCGCTGCTGACCGGTTGCCACGGGTTCACCGGGCGTTACGTCGCGGCTGAGCTGGAGTCGGCTGGCTACGAAGTCATCGGCTTGGCACACGATGGCGATCCACCGCGTGAGGGGGTGTTGCGTGCGAACCTGCTGGATCGGTCGGCCGTGCGCCGCACCGTTGTTGAGGCGCGCGCCGACGCGGTGGTGCATCTCGCGGCGATTTCCTTCGTCGCGCATGGCGACGCCGACGAAATCTACCGGACCAACGTCGTGGGCACCCGCAATCTGCTGGAAGCGCTGGCGTCTTCGGACGTGAAGCCCCGCAGCGTGGTACTGGCCAGCAGCGCCAACATCTACGGCAACGCCGAGGTCGAACCGATCACGGAAGCGACACCGCCGGCACCGGCCAACGACTACGCGGTGTCCAAGCTCGCGATGGAACACATGGCGCGGCTGTGGATGGATCGTTTGCCGATCACGCTGGTGCGACCGTTCAACTACACCGGCGTGGGTCAAGGCGAGAACTTCCTCGTTCCCAAGATCGTCGCGCATTTCAGGCGTGGCGAAAAGACCATCGAACTCGGCAACACCGGCGTCGCGCGGGATTTTTCCGACGTGCGCGACGTCGCGCACGCCTACGCCGCGATCGTCGCGAGGGCGCCAGCGGGCGAAACCGTCAACCTCTGTTCCGGCGTCGCGCATTCGCTGGGCGAGGTGCTGGACAGGATGGCGCAGATCGCGGGCTATGCGATCGAGGTGCGCGTCAATCCCGCATTTGTACGAAGCCATGAAGTGGAGCGGCTGACGGGATCCAACGCGCGGCTGCGCGCCCTCACCGGATTCGCGCCGTCGATCCCGTTGGAGGACACTTTGCGCTGGATGTACGCAAGCGATTGAGTCACGCTGCAAGTGCACGGACTGCTTGCGCGACCCGCACTTTGAACGCACGATCGTTATCCTCGAACCATGCGCGCGCGGCCGCGCTCATGCGTGCGAGTTCGTCGTCGGGTGTCGCCAGCAGCCGTTCGACCACCGTTTCCAGCGCGCTTTCGTCGTAGAAATACGTGGTCGCGAGGCTCTGTGTGCCGGTTCGTGAAGGCGGAATCAGCGCGCCACGGTTGCAGGTGACCATCTCGTTCATCGGCGGCGCGTCCAGCGTCACCGTCACTGCGCCGACACTCATCGCCTCGACGAGGTAATGCCCGAAGCCTTCCGTTTCCGAAGGGCACAGGTGGAAGCGATGCGCGTTCTGGATGCGTTTCAATTCGGCATCGGGAATGTAATCGACGCGGTGCGTGATGTTGGGTGCGTTGACCAGCGCGCGTGCGACGCGCGGACTCTGCAGTACGGTGAGCCGCGGCCATTCCGGATGCCTGTGCCACGTCGCGAGCAGGGTGTCGGTGCCCTTGTTGGAGCTGCGCCCGGCGAGGTGGAAGAACGCGCGTTCACGCGGTACCGCGGCGTCCAGCCGGTCCTCGCTGGTGAAGCCGGTGTATTCGGTCCGCAACCCGACCGCTTCGAAAATCGGTGTCGCGTGGTGCGTCAGCACGAATGCGCGATCCAGCCGCGGCAGCCATCCGCGGTCGCGCTCGTCGAACCACTCGGGGTGCGGCATCAACACATTGCGGTGCGCAGTGGCGAGATACTCGGAGCGTATGCGTTCCAGCATCAGGTTGACGTCCCAGCGTTGCACGCAGCGGCCAGTCAGCCACCGCGCAAGCGTGCCCGCACGCAATGTCAGCGGGTGCAGCGCCTTGCGCAACGCCCCGCGCCGGATGCCGCTGATCGTCACGTCGAAACCCGCACCGGCCAGGGTGTCGTGCAACAGCTTCAAATTGCGGCTGAGGCCGAAACCGTTGTCGCGCGCGACCAGGTTGACGCGGATCATGCAGGCGCACCCGCGCCGCGCAGCGCCCCATCCAGCCGCCCCGGCAATGCCGCGCGCTCGGCCTCGTACCACGCGCGCGCCGCGGCGCCGAGTGCTTCACACCGTGCTTCGTCGACTGCGAGCGCACGTTCGATCGCGGCTTCCATCGCTGCGTCGTCGAAGTGGTAAGTGGTTGCGAGGTGCTGGCTGCCGGTGCGTGCATACGGCAACAGGATGCCGCGCCCCGGCGTGATCATCTCGTTCATCGGCGGCGCGTCCAGCGTGATCACCACTGCCCCGACGCTCATGGCCTCGACGATGTAGTGTCCGAAACCCTCGGTCTCCGAAGGGCACAGGTGAAACCGGTGCGCGTTCTGGAGACGTTTCAGTTCGGCTTCGGCGAGATAGCCGATCCGGTGGGCGATGTTGGCGGCGGGCGAGGCCGGCTTTGCTTCGCTCGGATGTTGCACCACGGTAAGCCGCGGCCACTCGGGATGTTTGCGCCATAGCGCCAGCAGTGGTTCGGTGGCCTTGGTGCGGCTGGAGCCCGCCAGGTGGAAGAACGCGCGTTCGCGCAGCACGGCCGTGTCCCGCCGGTCCTCGCTGGTGAAACCGATGCAGATGGCGCGGCAGCCTTGCGCCGTGAAGATGCGTTCGGCTTCGCGGGTCTTGGTCAACACCAGGTCGATGCGGCCGAGCGCCTGCATGTCGCGCGGCAGGAACCATTCCGGGTGCGGCAGCAGCACGCGGCAGGGCGCGTCGTCCAGAAAGGCCGGCGCGATGTGTTCCTCCATCAGCACGAAATCGTACGGCGACGGCAAGCCGCGGTGCCGACGACGCACGAGTTGCGCTGCGTGCCGTCGGCCCCTCATGCGCTGGATCAAACCCGGAATCCCGCCGCGCCGACGGGTGTTGGTGAAGTCGACGTGGTAACCACGCGTTTCCAGCGTGCGTGCGAGCAAACGCAGATCGCGCGACAGGCCGACCCCGTTGTCGAAGCCGAGCAGGTGCACCGAGCGCGGTGCCGTGTCAGTCATCGTCGGGTTCATACGCGCCGAATTGTCCCGCGTCGTCGCTTCGAGGGGGCACGCAGCCCGGCACCACGGCGCTGCGGCTGAACACATACCACTCGCGGCGGTTGGCGTGCCCGACATGGACGGCATCGCGCATCCGCACGCACGGCGCCAGCACCTCGCCATAGGCGAAGATCCAGCGGTGCGCGGGGTCGGCCGCCTGCCATGCGAGTGCCCGCTGCAACTGTTCGTGCCAGGCCAGCTTGAAACCGAAGTTGACGGTAGCGCGGTCCAGCATGTCCAGCATCAAGAGGTTTTGTTCCTTCCATGCCACCAGTGCGATCGGATCGCCCGCGGGCACGACGTTCGTGGTGCGCGCCATCACCGCGCGCGAGGACGAGTAGCCGTTGAGCAGGGGATACGCGACCAGTCCCCACGCACCCCAGGCCACCAAGGCAAATCCGGCCCAGCCCCATACCGCGCGCCGCGGCCGCGCGATCAGCGCGATCAATACACCGGCGGCGCCGATGCCGAGGATCATCGCAACCAGGGGCGCGGGCGAGCCATCCAGCGCCGACGACGCCAGCGCAACCAGCTTGTGCAGATGACCGGTGTGCAGGCCAATGCCGGCGATCAGCAGCACCAGCGCCAGCAGTAGCGTCAAAATCCATAACGCCCAGCGGGACGAGCGCATGCGAACGATCCCCGGCAACAGCGGCGCCAACGCAATCGCGGTGACGGGAAGCGCGGGCAGGATGTACACGTCGCGTTTGCCGCCACTCAGAGAAAAAAAGATCACCACCAGCACCACCCACGCCAGCGGCAGCAGGGTGCGCGCGTCGTGGTTTTGCAAGGCGCGCTTCCAGCCCGCAATCGCCCACGGAATCGCCAGCGACAGCGGCAGCCATTCGAATGCGATCACCGGCAGGTAGAACCACCACGGATGGATGTGGTGCGCGGGTTCGGCGTAGCGCGACACGGTCTGGCCGAGCAGGATGTCGTGCGCGTAACGCGCGTACGCGGCATCGCCCGCATGCACGTGCAGCGCCGACCACAGCATCGGCAATGCCCATCCGAGTACAGGCACGGCGAACAACAGCGCCAGCCACCAGCGTGCATCGCGGTTCTGGGCGGGCAGCAAGCCGCTCCAGCCGCGCCAGCGCGCGAACCAGAACGGCAGGAACACCAGCAGCGCCAGCACGCCAACGCCCTTGGTGATCACGCCGAGTCCGGCGGCGAGGAAGCCGATCGCGTACCAGCACCATGCGGGACCCAGCAGCAGGTGGCGCAGCAGACCGTACATCGCCAACGCGATCCAGAACACTTCCACGCCGTCGATCTGCGCGCCGCGCATCTGGAAGGTGAAATCGAAACTCACCAGCACCGCGGCGGCGGCGAGCAGTCCCGCGCGGTGGTTCCACTGCCGGCGCGCGAAGTCGTACACCAGCGTGATCGTGCCCAACCCCGCGAGCAGCGACGGCAACAGGAACCCGCCGCGCCAGCCGCCGGTGATCAGGTATGCGCAGGCTTCCAGCCACATGAACATGGGCGGCTTGTCGGAATACAACTCGACGCCGCGGTGCGGGAACAGCCATTGCCCGCTCGACAGCATCTCGCGCGCGACCAGCGCGAAGCGCGGTTCGTCCGATGGCCACGGGTCGCGCAGCCCGATGCCGAGGCCCAGCAGCAACAACGCGAACGCGAACAGCAGCAACAACTGCACGCGTTCGTCGTCGAACCAGCGGCGGGTGTCGTGGGCGGGGGGCATTGTCATCGCGACATGAAGGCGTCGTGATTGTACGTGCGATGGTTACCCCCTTCGGAACGAAGGGGGTGGCGCGCCAGCGCCGGGGGACGTCGAACGCAAGCGTGAAGCGTCGAAGAGCCGTCCCCTCGTTTCCCCTTCCTGTGGAAGGGGGAAGTTAAAGCAGAAGCTTCATTTCGGGCCTCCCGGACTTTGTTCACGAAAAGAGAATGACGGAAAAAATGGCTACCGGTCGTTGGTCAGCACCGCGTAAAACATGCCGTCGAGCCCACCTTCGCCGGGCAGGGTCTGCCAGCCGGCCCCGGCCTTGTGGCCGGCCGGCAATTCGACGGACAGCGCGCGGGCATCCGCGTGGGCGGAGAAAAACGTTTCCGCGACGCGTTCATTTTCCTCGCGCAGCAGCGAGCAGGTGGCGTAAACCAGCCGTCCGTCTCGCGCCAGCAGCGGCCACAAGGCACCGAGCAGTCGCCTTTGTTCCGACGCGAGTTGCGCGATGTCGCCCGCGCGCCGGTGCAGCTTGATGTCGGGGTGACGGCGGATCACACCGGTGGCGGAGCACGGTGCGTCCAGCAGGATGCGATCGAACGGCTTGCCATCCCACCATTTCGCGGGGTCGCCCGCGTCGCCCGTGCGCACGTCGCAGTGCAGGCCGAGCCGGTCGAGATTCGCGTGGATCGAGCTGGCGCGCCGTGCGTCCGCGTCCAGCGCAACCAGTTGCACGCCGGCGCGTTCCAGCATGTGGCAAGCCTTCCCACCCGGCGCGGCACAGGCATCCAGCACGCGCAAACCGTCGTGCAGGTCCAGAAAGTCCGCGGCGCATTGTGCGGCGCCATCCTGCACCGAGAAATGACCCGCGACGAATCCGGGCAGGCGCGCCACGTCGGTATTCGATGCCAGCGCGACGCCGTCACGCAGGAAGGGGTGCGGCTGCGCTTCGCAACCCGCGCGCGTGAGTGCCGCGAGCATTTGATCCCGCGTCGTGCGCCGCGCGTTGACGCGCAGCATCGGCGGCGACGGCGCATTGTTCGCGACGAGTATCGCATCCGCCTGTTCCGGCCATGCGCGTGCAAGGACATCGATCAGCCAGCGTGGATGTGCGCTGCGCGTGACGGGGTCGCGATCGAGCTGCGTGTTGATCGAATCGCGTTCGCGCAGCCAGCGCCGCAGCACCGCGTTGACGAGTTTCGCGAAACCGCCGCGCGCCAACGCACGTGTGGCTTCGACCGTGGCCGCGACCGCCGCGTGCGGCGGCAGTTGCAGGATTTCCAGTTGCACGAGGCCCAGCACCAGCAGCGCGTGCAGCGTGGGCTCGCGCTTGCGCAGCGGCTGCTGCAGCAAACCGTCGATGGCCTTGTCGAAGCGCAGCCACCAGCGCGCGCCTTCGTTGCACAACGCCGTGAGCAAGGCGCGGTCGCGGGCGTCGGGAAGCTTTGCTTGCGCCGGCCGCAGCTGTTCGCGCAGGGAAGCACCGCGCAGCGCGACCGCCGCGAGGACTTCCGCCGCCACCGCGCGGGTGTCGCTCATGCCTGGCGCAGCTCGGCGCGCGCGTTCACGTAATCCGCCGCGTCGATCACGCGTCCGCCCGCGCGTTGCAACTTCAAGATGCGCAGCACGCCTGCGCCACAAGCGATATCAAGACCGTGTTTCGACGCCCCGGCGATCTCGCCGGGCGCAGCCGGGCCCCGGCCCCCGGGTCCCGGGTCCCGCGCTTGTGCCGACCACACCCGTACGCGTTCGCCCGCCAAGATCGCTTCCGCCACCGGCCAGGGATCGAATGCGCGAACCTTGCGTTCGAGTTCAATGGCGGGTCGGGTGAAATCGAGCCTCGCTTCGGCCTTGTCCAGCTTGTGCGCGTAGGTCGCGCCCGTCCCGGATTGCGGCGTGGCGGTCAGGCTCGCGCCGGCGATGACGTGTTGCAGGCCTGCGCGCAGCACCCGCGCACCGATGCCGGCGAGACGGTCGTGCAGCGTGCCGCCGGTATCGTCGTCGCGGATGGGTGTCGATTCCGAAAGCAGCACGGGCCCGGTATCCAGACCAGCTTCCATCTGCATCAGGCACACGCCGGTTTCGGCATCGCCCGCCAGGATCGCGCGCTGGATCGGTGCTGCGCCGCGCCAGCGCGGCAGCAGCGACGCGTGCACGTTCCAGCCGCCGAAGCGCGGGATCGCCAGCACCTTGCGCGGCAGGATCAGGCCGTAGGCGATCACCACCATCAGGTCGGGGGCGTAGGCGTGCAAGCGCGCCTGCGCTTCCGGCATCTTCAATGATTCGGGTTGTTCGACCGGAATGCCCGCGGCGAGCGCCGCCTGTTTGACCGGGCTCGGTGCCAGTTTGCGTCCACGTCCGGCCGGGCGATCGGGCTGCGTGTAAACCGCGACGACGTCCGCGTCGGCGGACATGCATGCGTGCAATCCCGGTACCGCGAAATCGGGTGTGCCGGCGAACACCAGCCGCAAGCGCTGCGCCGTGGCCACGCGTCAGCCCGCGTGACGCCGCTGCTTCTCCAGCTTGCGCAGCAGCAGCGAGCGTTTCAGCGGCGACAGGTAATCGACGAACACCTTGCCGACCAGGTGATCCATCTCGTGCTGGATGCATACGGCCAGCAGGCCATCGGTTTCGAGTTCAAACGTTTTGCCGGTGACGTCCTGGGCCCGCACACGGATCCACTCCTTGCGTTCGACGTCGGCGAACATGCCCGGGAACGACAGGCAGCCTTCCTGGCAAATCTCGGTGCCGCGGGCTTCCAGCAGCTCGGGATTCACGAACACCTGCGGGTCGTCGTGGGTTTCGGAGATGTCCAACACCAGCAGCCGCTTCTGCACGTTGACCTGCGTCGCCGCGAGGCCGATCCCGGGGGCCGCGTACATCGTTTCCAGCATGTCGTCGGCCAGCCGTTTCAAATCGGCATTGAAAGTCTCGACCTTTTGCGCGGCAAGGCGCAGGCGTGGATCGGGGAATTCGAGGATGTCGAGTTTGGCCATGACGGGGCGCAGGATCGGAAGCTCAGGGGCCAGATGGGGGCGGCCGGGGCCGTTTTCATGCCGCATAGCCTAACAGCGGTGCAGTCTTTCCCGTGGTTTCGAACACCCCGTCACCAAATGTGAAGTTTTTGCTTGCCGCCGCTGGCCGTTCGGGTACACTCGGCTGAAACTTGTGGGGGATCGGGGGATTGCCGGTCATGCTTAAGAAACTGCTTGCGTTGAGCGCGGGTTTGCTGATCACGTTCGCCGCGTACGCAGCTGGAGCCCAGCTGCGCGCCGATCACCCGCACACCTACGTGGTGAAGAAGGGCGACACGCTGTGGGGCATCTCGGCGCGTTTCCTCCAGAAGCCGTGGTTGTGGCCCGAGATCTGGGACGTCAACCAGCAGGTCTACAACCCGCATCGCATTTACCCGGGCGACGTGCTGGACCTTGACGTGAATGGCTTGCACGTGGCCAAGCGCGCCGCGGTCGAAGCCAATCCCATCCCGACGGTGCCGTTGTCCGCGATCGAGCCGTTCCTCAAGGATTTCCGCGTGCTCACGGCGGCGCAGCTGCAGCAGACGCCTTACGTGGTGGCGGTCGAGGAGAACGAGCCGCGCGCCACCGAAGGCATGAATCTGTACGTGCGCAAGCTGGCTGGGGCCAGCGTCGGCGAGCGCTTCGCGGTCGTGCGTCCGACCCATGTGTTCCGCCAGTTCAACGATGGCGGCCGGATGGATGATGTCGGGCACCTGGTCAGCAACAACGTGGATCTCGCGCCGGGCCCGTGGCAGGAAGATTTCCGCAATGACGGCCACTTCGGCCGCGGCACGGAAATCGGCACCGAGGTGCGCGTGATCGGCACCGCGCAGGTGCTGAAGAACGGTGATCCGGCCACGCTGCTGCTCACCAATGCGAGCATGGAGATTCGTGCGGGCGACCGCCTGATGCCGGTGGACGACACGCCGTACGATTTCACCTACTACCCGCATCCACCGCGCAATGCGCCGGCCAATGCCTACATCATTGCGTTGTCCAACGGCTATGACGGCATCTCCGTGCAAGGTCCGATGGATGTGGTGGCGCTGAACGTCGGCGGCGACGACGGCGTGGACAACGGCACCACCTTCGCCATCTACCAGCCGGGCGACACCGTCACCGATCTGGTCAAGGGCAATACCGACCGCCGCGAGTTTGGCCCGAAGGTCAAGCTGCCCAGCGAATTCGTGGGCCACTTGATGGTGTTCCGCACCTTCGCACACGTGAGCTATGGGCTCGTGATGGACGGCATTCGTCCCGTGAAGGTAGGCGACACGGTGCAAGCGCCTGAATAATTGCGATCGTCCATGATCGCTGCGTCTTGGAAGGGCTCGCTGGCATCCAGGATCACGTGTTCCATGGCATCACCTCGGCCATCCATGGCCTGACTTCTCACAACAGCCGCCCTGAGCGGAATATTGGGAAGATTCCTTACACGACGGCGCGGCTCAAACCGCGCCGTTTCGTTTGGGCGCGCCCCTAAACTTGCCGTCATGACCGACGATGATGAACTGTCCGCCTGGCTGACCCTGCTGCGCGCGCCCGGATTGGGCGGCGCGGGGCTGCGTGCCCTGCTGCAGCGGGCGGGGTCGGCGCGGGCGATCTGCCGCGATGCACGCAAATTGCGCGCATCGGCCGGGCTCGAACAAGCCGCCCTGGAATGGATTGCCCGTCCCGACGCCGCGCGGCTGGATGCGGACCTGGCGTGGTTGGCGCAACCCGGCCATCGGCTACTGCGTTGCGACGAAGCCGATTTCCCTCCACAACTGGAAACCATCCCGCAGCCCCCCGCGGCGTTGTTCGTCGCCGGCGACCCGGCCGTGCTGCTCGCTCCGCAAATCGCCATCGTCGGTGCCCGCAGCGCCACCGCACAAGGCCTGGCCAACGCACGCGATTTCGCCCGCGCCTTGAGCCGTGCCGGCCTCACAATCACCAGCGGCATGGCCGACGGCATCGATGGCGCGGCACACGCCGCCGCCCTGGAAGCAGGCGGTCAGACCATAGCCGTGATCGGCACGGGCCCCGACCTGGTGTATCCGCGCAAGCACCGGCAACTCGCAGCCAGCATCGAGCAAAACGGCGCCATCGTCAGTGAATTCCCGCCGGGAACCGAAGCGCGCCCGGATCACTTCCCGCGCCGCAACCGCCTGATCGCCGGACTTTCGCTCGGCACGCTGGTGGTGGAAGCAGGCTTGCAGTCAGGATCCCTGATCACCGCGCGGCTGGCGGCAGAAGCGGGCCGCGAGGTGTTCGCGCTGCCCGGTTCCATTCACAATCCGCTGGCCAAGGGCTGCCATCGCCTCATCCGGGATGGCGTGCGGCTGGTCGAAACCGCCGCCGAGGTGATCGAGGCCTTGACGCCCGCGGCGCAGGCGCAGGGCGCCGGTCTGCGCGCGCGGCTGGAGGCTGCCGTCGACACCCACGGGGCGGCGCAGCCGCCGGGGACGGGAGACCGCGGCCAAGACCCTGATTACGTTTCACTTCTCGCCGCGCTTGGGGACGCCCCGGCGTCGCTGGACGAACTGGCTGAACGCACACATCTGGCGCCCGCGGCACTGTCCTCCATGCTGCTGCTGCTTGAGCTGGAGGGCATGGTCGGCCCAGCCGTGAACGGGCGCTGGCAGCGCGTTTTCAGCGGCAAAGCTTGACACGACCACCCTGCGCGTGTGTTCACTATATATAGGGGGCGGACCCAAGCCGCCCATGGATTGCGTCCAAGACATGGCCAAAAACCTGCTCATCGTCGAATCGCCCGCCAAGGCCAAGACGATCAACAAATACCTCGGCAACGACTTCAAGGTGCTGGCCTCGTACGGCCACGTCCGCGACCTGGTGCCGAAGGAAGGCGCGGTCGATCCCGACCACGATTTCCGAATGGACTACGCGCTGATCGACAAGAACGTCAAGCATGTCGATGACATCGCCAAGGCCGCCAAGGTCGCCGAGTCGATCTATCTGGCGACCGACCTGGATCGCGAGGGCGAGGCGATCAGTTGGCACATCAGCGAGATCCTGAAGCAGCGGGGCCTGCTGAAGGACAAAGAAACCCACCGCGTGGTGTTCAGCGAGATCACGCCGCGCGCGATCAAGGAAGCCGTGGCGCATCCGCGCAAACTGTCGCACGACATGGTGGATGCCCAGCAGGCGCGCCGCGCGCTGGATTACCTGGTCGGCTTCAACTTGTCGCCGGTGCTGTGGCGCAAGGTGCAGCGCGGACTGTCGGCCGGGCGCGTGCAGTCGCCCGCGCTGCGCATGATCGTGGAGCGCGAGGAGGAAATCGAAGCCTTCAGGCCGCGCGAATACTGGACGGTCGAGGCGAAGCTCGCGCACAGGGACGGCGAGTTCAGCGCGCGGCTGGTGAAGCTCAACGGCAAGAAGTTCGAGCAGTTCGACCTCACCAATGCGAAGGATGCGCACGGCGCGCGCGACGCCTTGTTGAAGGCCGCGAACGGGCAGCTCGTGGTCGGCGACATCCAGTCGAAACAACGCCAGCGCCGGCCGGCCGCGCCGTTCACCACGTCCACGTTGCAGCAGGAAGCCGCGCGCAAACTCGGCATGGCCACCAGCCGCACCATGCGCATCGCGCAGGGGCTGTACGAGGGCGTGTCGCTGGGCGGCGAGGGCAACGTCGGCCTGATCACCTACATGCGTACCGATTCGACGCACCTGTCGGGCGAGGCGATCGGCGAACTGCGCCAGACCGTCGAACGCGAGTTCGGCAAACAAGGCCTGCCCGAACACGCGATGGTCTACAAGACCAAGTCCAAGAACGCGCAGGAAGCGCACGAAGCGGTTCGGCCGACTTCGGCGTTGCGCACGCCGAAATCCGTCGCAGCCTATCTCACGCCCGACCAGTTGAAGCTGTACGAACTGGTCTGGAAACGCGCGGTCGCATGCCAGATGAAACCGGCGACGCTCAATACCGTTTCCGTGGAATTCCCGTGCGGCGGCGACGCTGGTTTCCGCGCCACCGGTACCACCGTGGTCGATCCCGGTTTCCTCGCCGTATACGAGGAAGGCCGCGATGCGAAATCGGATGAAGACGATGAAGCCCGCAAGCTGCCCGCGCTGAAAGTGGGTGAAGCGGTGCCGCTCACCGACATCGCCGCCGACCAGCACTTCACCGAACCGCCGCCGCGCTATTCCGAGGCTTCGCTGGTCAAGGCGCTGGAGGAATACGGCATCGGCCGGCCGTCGACGTACGCCAGCATCATTCAGACGCTGTTGGCGCGCGAATACGTGATCCTGGATTCGCGCCGCTTCAAGCCCACCGACGTGGGCCGTGCGGTGGCGAAATTCCTGACCGCGCATTTCACGCAATACGTCGATTACGATTTCACCGCGAAGCTCGAGGACGAGCTCGACGCGGTCAGCCGCGGCGAGGAGGAATGGCGCCCGCTGATGGCGGGTTTCTGGAAGCCGTTCAAGGCGCTGGTGGACGACAAGATGGAATCGGTCGACCGCAGCGAAGCCACCGGCGCACGCCTGCTCGGCGACGATCCGAAAACCGGCAAGCCGGTGTCGGTGAGGCTCGGCCGCTACGGGCCGTATGCAGCGCTCGGCGACAAGGATAGCGATGAAAAACTGAAATTCGCGTCGCTGCTGCCCGGGCAGAGCATGCACACCATCACGCTGGAAGAGGCACTGGAACTCTTCAAGCTGCCGCGCCATCTCGGCAAGGACGCGGACGGCGAGGAAATTTCCGCCGGCATGGGCCGTTTTGGTCCGTTCGTGAAGAAGGGCGCGATGTATGCCTCCATCAAGGACGGCGACAGCGCCTACACGATCACGTTGGAACGCGCGAAGGAATTGATCCGCGAGAAGCAGGAACTGATCGCCAACCGCGTGATCACCGATTTCGGCGACGGCATCCAGGTGCTGAATGGGCGCTACGGGCCGTACATCACTGATGGCGAGAAGAACGCGAAGATCCCCAAGGATCGCGAACCCAAATCGCTCACGCACGACGAGTGCAAGGCGCTGATCGAAGCGGCACCGGTTCGACGCGGACGCGGTGCGTTCAAGAAAACTGCGGTCAAGAAGGCCGCGATGAAGAAGGCCACCTCCAGGAAAGCTCCGGCAAAAAAGACCGCGGCGAAAAAGACGACGGCAAAGAAGACGGCCGCGAAGAAATCGGCGGCAAAAAAGACCGCGGTAAAAAGCGCGATGCGCGCGAACGCGGCCGCGCCGATCGAGCCGGAAACGCCCCCCTTCGACGTCTGAGCCATGCGTGTTTTCAGCATCGACGAAATCGAACAGGCCGCCGCACTGTTGCGTGACGGCGGCGTGCTGGCCTATCCGACCGAGGGCGTTTACGGTCTGGGTTGCGATCCGGACAACCGCGAGGCCTTTGATCGCATCTTCGCGATGAAGCGGCGTCCGCCCGGGCAGGGCGTGTTGCTGATCGCGGCCAGCCTGGAACAAATGCGGCCGTGGATCGGCGAGGCGCCGGAATCTGCATTCGTGCGCGCAACCGGGTTCTGGCCCGGTGCCCACACCTTCATCTTCCCGCGTTCGCCGCGGGTGCCTGAATGGGTGGCGGGCGGTCACGCGGGCATTGCACTGCGCGTCACCGCACATGCGCCATCCGCCGCGCTTTGCCGTGCCTTCGGAGGGCCGATCGTTTCTACCAGTGCCAACCGCCACGGCGAGCCGCCCACGCGCAGCGCCAGGGACATTGGCGCGATTTTCGGTGACGAACCCGACGGCGTGCTGGATGCGCCGCTGGGTGGCCTCGACAAGCCCACGCCGATCACGGACGCCGTGAGCGGCACTATCATCCGCGCGTAAAGGAACGGGGAATTTCCGGTGTCGAGCGTTTATCCAACACCGCAAAGCCGAGTGCCGGGACCGTCGCGGCCCCTGCTCGCGGATGCGTCGCCGCAACGCGCGATCGCGTGGCGCGATGGCCGTTCAGTGACGGTGGGCCAATTCCTGGGCGACGTCAGTGCGTTGGCGGAGCGCCTCCCGGTGGCGCAGGCGGCGGTCAATCTGTGTGAAGACCGGTACGCGTTCCTGGTCGCTTTCGCCGCGTTGTTGGCGCGTGGGCAAACCAACCTGCTGCCGCCGTCGCGTGCCGCGCGTGCCATCGATGAAACGCTGGCCGCGCACCCGGACAGCTACACGCTGGGGGATGCCGATCTCGATCCCGTGCCCCCGCAATATCTGTGCTTCGCCATCACGCGCGGCACGGCGCATGACGGGCGGGCGGTGTTGGTTGCCGGCGGCGCCCTGGCTGCGGTGGGGTATACCTCCGGTTCGACCGGCGTGCCGCGCGCCAACCTCAAGCGTTGGGACAAGCTCGCGATTTCAACCGGGCACAACGATGCGCTGCTGCGCATGCTTGCCGGAGGCGATTACCACGTGGTGGCGACCGTGCCGCCGCAGCACATGTACGGGCTGGAATTTTCCGTGCTGCTGCCCTTGTTCGGCCATGCCGCGGTTTGCGCGAGCAAGCCATTCTTTGCGGCCGACATCGCGGTTTCGCTGCAGCAACTGCCCGAACCCCGCATCCTCGTGACCACGCCGGTTCACTTGCGTGCCCTGCTCGATTCCGGACAACCGCTGCCGCGGCTCTCGGGCATCGTTTCCGCCACCGCGCCCCTCGCGCGCGATCTGGCGCTTGACGCCGAGGCGCGTTACGGCGCGCCGGTGCAGGAGGTGTTCGGCTCCACCGAAACCTGCGTGATCGCGCATCGCCGCACCGCGCACGAAGATGCCTGGACGCCTTACCCCGGCGTGAGCCTGCATCCGCAACCGGATGGCACCCGCGTCGAGGCGCCCCAACTGGCGCAGCCGGTAGTGTTGGCCGACATCGTGGAGCTGTTGGCCGACGGGCGCTATCGCTTGCGCGGGCGCAACACCGACCTGCTGGAAATCGCGGGCAAGCGCGCATCGCTGGGCGACCTGACGCACAAGTTGCTGGCGGTGCCGGGTGTGCGCGATGGCGTGGTGTTCCAGATGGACGAAACAGATGCGATGGGCGTGCGCCGCATCGCCGCGCTGGTGGTTGCGCCGGATCTGGATGCTGGCGCCATCCTCCGTGTCTTGCGGTGCGAAATCGATCCGGTGTTCCTGCCTCGTCCGCTGAAGCTGGTCGATATATTGCCGCGCGGCGAAACCGGCAAGTTGCCGCGCGCCGCCTTGCTTGCGGCGCTGGCCGGTTAAAATGCGCGGTTCATTCGTTGCGTGATTGCGTCTATGAAGATCCTCGTCATCGGCTCCGGCGGCCGCGAACATGCGCTGGCCTGGAAACTCGCGCAATCGCCGCGCGTCGGCGAGGTGATCGTTGCGCCCGGCAACGCCGGTACCGCGCGCGAGCCGTGCATGCGCAACGCGGATGTTTCCGCGGCCGATCTAGATGGCTTGCTGAAACTTGCGCAGGACGAGCGTGTCGATTTCAGTGTGGTCGGTCCGGAAGCGCCGCTGGTCGCGGGCGTGGTGGATCGTTTTCGCGCGGAAGGGCTGCAAATTTTCGGGCCGACCGCCGCAGCGGCGCAGCTCGAAGGTTCCAAATCCTTCACCAAGGATTTCCTTGCGCGCCACCACATCCCGACCGCGCACTACGCGGTGTTCACCACGCTGCAGCCCGCGCTCGAATACGTGCACGAGCATGGCGCGCCGATCGTCATCAAGGCCGATGGTCTCGCCGCCGGCAAGGGCGTGGTGGTGGCGACGACGCTGGCCGACGCCGAGCACGCACTTGTCGACATGCTCGGCGCGCACGCGTTCGGCGATGCCTCGGCGCGCGTGGTGATCGAGGAATTCCTCGAAGGCGAGGAAGCCAGCTACATCGTGATGGCCGATGGCGCGCATTACCTGCCGATGGCATCGAGCCAGGATCACAAGCGCGTGGGCGATGGCGACACCGGACCCAACACGGGCGGCATGGGCGCGTATTCGCCCGCGCCCGTGGTGACTCCGGAAGTCGAGCGCCGCATCCGTGCGGAAATCATCGAGCCCACCTTGCGCGGCATGGCGGCCGAAGGCACACCGTTCACCGGGTTCCTTTACGCCGGGCTGATGGTCGACAAGACGGGCTCACCGAAGGTCATCGAGTTCAACGTGCGCTTCGGCGATCCCGAGACGCAACCGATCATGCAGCGCCTGC
>JAGWZT010000103.1 GCA_018971925.1 Lysobacteraceae bacterium
AACCCGCGTTACAGCGGCGATCTCGCGCACACCCAGGCGGGCGTGGTGGTGCTGCGCGCCGAGCATGCCGATGCGAGCCGCGTGCCGGTGCTGGTCGCGAAGGATCCCTATCTCGCCTACGCGCGCATCGCGGCACTGTTCGAGCACACGCCCGCGCCTGCCCCGGGCATCCATCCGGGCGCGGTGGTCGCGGCGAACGCGCGCGTGGCCGCCACGGCCAGCATCGGGCCGGGTTGCGTGATCGAAACCGGTGCGATCGTCGAAGCCGGCGCCATCCTTGGCCCGCATTGCGTTGTTGGCCCGGATTGCACGGTTGGCACGCAATCACGCCTCGGCGCGCACGTGACGCTGGTGACCCGCGTCGTGCTCGGCAAGCGGGTGATCGTCCACGCCGGCGCGGTGCTGGGTGCCGACGGCTTTGGTCTTGCACGCGACCTGGACGGCTGGGTCAAGGTGCCGCAGCTCGGCGGTGTGCGGATCGGCGATGACTGCGAAATCGGTGCGAACACGACCATCGACCGTGGCGCGCTGGAGGACACGGTGTTGGAGGAAGACGTGCGCCTCGACAACCAGATCCAGATCGCTCACAACGTCCGCATCGGGGCACACAGCGCGCTGGCGGGCTGCGCGGCGGTCGCAGGCAGCGCGACAATCGGCCGCAACTGCCTGATCGGCGGCAGCGCGGGCGTGTTGGGCCACCTCGAAGTGGCCGACGGCGTTACCATCACGGCGATGACCCTGGTGACCCATTCGATACGCGAACCGGGCGTGTATTCTTCCGGCGCGCCCATCGAGGAAAACCGCGCATGGCGTCGCAACGCCGCGCGCATGCGCCAACTGGATGCCATGGCGCGTCGCATTACGGAACTCGAAAAGCAACTTAGAAAACCGAGGAGCCCTTGAATGGCCGTCGCCAGCGAAGGCAGATTGCGTGACGCCGGAGCGCAGCAAGCGGAGCGTACACGCCAGTACGTGAGCATAACTCGGCGCGTCCGTGCCTCGCCCTCCGGGCCATTCGCTTCGCGAATGTTCGCTCCGGCATTCCCGGATCGAGTCCGGGACAGGCACTGCCTCCACAGTGCGAGCACCGCCGGCGCGCAAGCTGCCAAGTGCAGCAGGTCATTCATGGGCGACAAAACCAAGGAACGCAACCAATGAACCCCACCACTGCCCCCGTGACCCTGCCGGTCGATGCGGAACGGATCGCGGCCATCCTGCCGCACCGCTACCCCTTCCTGCTGGTCGATCGGGTGGTCGAACTCGATGCCGGCAAGAGCATCGTCGCGCTGAAGAATGTCACGCTCAACGAACCGTTCTTCACCGGTCATTTCCCGGGTCATCCGGTGATGCCGGGCGTGCTCATCGTCGAGGCGCTGGCGCAGGCTTCGGGGCTGCTGCTGGGCCTTTCGGGCACCCATGCGGACAAGGAAAACTGCATCTTCTACCTCGCCAAGGTCGACAACGCGCGCTTCCTCAGGCCCGTCGTGCCCGGCGACCAACTGCGGCTGGAGGTGCAACTGAAGCGCCTGATCCGCGGCATGGGCATCTTCACCGCGCGCGCGGTGGTCGATGGCAAGGAAGCCGCGACCTGCGAGCTGATGTGCGCGGAATCCACGCGGTGAATCCCGCCAGGCCCAACATCCACCCGACCGCCATCGTCGATCCGGGCGCCAGGCTTGCCGACGACGTGACCGTGGGCCCGCTGACCGTGATCGGCGCGGAAGTGGAGGTCGGGCCGGGGTGCCGCATCGGCGCGCATGCGCTGCTGCAGGGCCCCACGCGGATCGGGCGCGACAACCGCATCGATGCCTACGCCTCGATCGGTGGCGATCCGCAGGACAAGAAATACAAGGGTGAACGCAGCGAACTCGTGATCGGCGACGGCAACACCTTCCACGAGTTCGTCACGATCAACCGCGGCACCGCCGAGGGCGGCGGCGTCACGCGCATCGGCGACGACAACTGGATCATGGCCTACGTGCACGTGGCGCACGACTGCTCCATCGGCAGCCATACCATTTTCGCCAACAACGCCACCCTCGCCGGCCACGTCGAAATCGGCGATTGGGTCGTGCTGGGAGGATTCGCCGGCGTGCATCAGTTCTGCAAGGTTGGTGCACATGCCTTCGCGGCCATGTATTCCGCGATCAACCGCGACGTGCCACCGTTCATTTATGTCGCGGGCCAGTTCGCGGCGCCGCGCGGCGTCAACGCCGAAGGCCTGAAACGGCGTGGCTTCGACGCCGAACGCATCGGCGCCATCAAACGCGCCTACCGCACCCTCTACATGTCGCACAAGACGCTCGAAGAGGCCCGCGCAGCTCTCACCGAACAAGTGTCCGCCAGCCCGGATGTGCGCGCATTCTGCGATTTCATCGACCGCAGTGAGCGATCGCTGGTGCGTTGAATGGAACCCCGCATCGGCTCGCGCGTGTTCGCGGTGGTCGCGGGTGAGGATTCCGGCGACCTGCTTGGTGCCGAGTTGATCGACGCATTGCGCGCCAATCACCCGAATGCGAAATTCGTGGGCGTGGGCGGCCCGCGCATGCGTGCGGCGGGGCTGGATGCCTGGCACGACATTTCCGAGCTGTCGGTGATGGGCCTTGCCGAAGTGTTGCGCCACCTGCCCCGCTTGCTGCGGCTGCGGACGTCGCTCGCACGCCGGTTGATCGCATTGCGGCCGGACGTGTTCATCGGCATCGACGCGCCCGATTTCAATTTCGGCCTCGAAAAGAAATTGAAGCACGCCGGCATCCCCACCGTGCACTACGTCAGCCCGTCGATCTGGGCGTGGCGCGAAAGGCGCGCCGAAAAGATCGGGCGATCCGCCGACAGCGTGCTGTGCCTGTTCCCCATGGAGCCGGCGCTGTACGCGAAGCACGGGGTGAATGCGAGATTTGTCGGCCATCCGTTGGCGGACCGCTTCCCGCTCGTGCCCGACCGCAAGGCCGCCCGGCGCGAGCTTGGACTGGACGCCGACGCTCCCGTGCTCGCCGTGCTGCCCGGCAGCAGGTTGTCGGAAATCCACCGGCTGGGTGCAATCTTCCTGGACGCGGCGCAACGGGTCGCAACTGAAATTCCCAACCTGCAGGTGGTGATTCCGGCCGCCAACGCCCGCTGCCGCGCGGCACTGGAAAAATTGCAGCGCGAACCCGGCCCAGTGCTGGTCGACGGCCATGCGCATCGCGCCATGGCGGCGGCCGACGTGGTCTTGCTGGCGTCGGGTACCGCCGCGCTCGAGGCCATGCTGGCGAAACGCCCGATGGTGGTCGGCTACCGCATCGCGCCGCTCACGCACGCGCTGGTCAAGGGTCTGGGCATGCTCAAGACGAACGTGTATGCGCTGCCCAACGTGCTCGCTGGAAAAATGCTGGTACCGGAATTGATGCAACACGATTGCGCGCCCGAAAAACTTGCAGGCGCGGTCATCAAACTGTTCCGCGACACGACCCGGCGCGATGAACTGACGCACGAATTCGAGCGCATGCACCTCTCGCTGCACAAGGGCGGCGGCGCGGCGGCCAGCGCCGCGCGCGCGATCGACCAGGTGGTGGCGACACGCAACGGGATGGCGGCGCCATGAACAACACGCGCTTGCGGTTTTTCTCGTGGCGTTGCCATTACGCTTGGCTGCTCGCATTCGCCGCGGCGGTGTTCCTCGCGGCCCTGCGTTTCGGGCCGCTGGCCGAGCAGACCACCATCGAATGCGTGTTCGCATCGCTGATCCTGGCCGGGCTGGCGCTGTTCGCGATCGCGGCCAGCGGACGCATCGCATTCGGGCTGCTTGCGGGCAGCCTGCCCATGCTGTTGCTGGTGATCGCCGCCAACCTGAAGTTCAGGTACCTCTCGACGCCCCTGCTGGCACCGGATCTCGTCTATTACTTCAACGCCGAAATCGCGCAGACGCTGCTGCGCTACCCGTTCATCATCGCGGCAATCGTGGCCGCCATCGTGCTGGTGCCGTTGCTGCTCGCGTTGCTGTGGCGAGGCGACTTCCGACCCGGGCCAAACCTCGCGACACGCAGCGCCCGCGCTTTCGGTGTTGCCGCCGCCATCGCGCTGCTGGCCGTGACGCTGTACCCGCGCGGACCCTTCGCCGCGGTGTACGACAAGGGCATGTGGGAAGCGATGAACGACGAGAGTTTCGTGACGGATTTCGTCGTCTCGATCCGCAACGCACACGTAAGCACGCCCCGGTTCCGGACCGCGGATGCAAACCACGACGACTGGCGTGACCTGGCCTCGGGTACCGCCGCGGGCACGCGGAAACCCGACATCGTCGCGGTGCTGGAGGAAAGCACCTTCGATCCACGCATGCTCACCGCATGCACATCCAGACTCTGCGATGCACGCATGTTCCAGCCCGACGCCGACACCATCGCGCACGGCTGGTTGAACGTCCACACCTGGGGCGGCGGAACATGGACCAGCGAGTTCGCGTTCTTTTCCGGCCTGCCGCACACCCTGTTCGGGCCTGCCGGCGTCTACGCGCCGTTCAACCTGGCGCCGCGAATCCGCTACACGCTGCCGCGCCTGCTCGATGCCGACGGTTACCGCACGGTCGGGATCTATCCGACCGACGGTGATTTCATGAACGGCCGCGATGCCTATGCCGATTACGGGTTCGATGCGTTCTACGGCGGCCAGGAACTGAATCTCGACTGGGGCGCCACGGACGCGGATGTCTTCGCCGCCTTCGAGCGCGTATTCAAGGCCGAGAAGGCAAAGGCGAACGGCAAACCGCTGTTCGTGTTCGTGCTGACGTTGTACCAGCACGGCCCGCACATGACGCCGTTCAACGAGATGCCCGCGCCTTACGACAAGCCGCTGTTTCCCGGCAAGCTCGCGACGAACAACAAGCCTCTGGACGACTGGTTGAACCTCAACCTCACCAATTATCTGCAACGCCTGTCGATGTCCAGCGCAGCGATGACGCAACTGGAAGCTTTCCTGCGCCGCGACGATCGTCCGGTGCTGTTGGTGCATTTCGGCGACCACCAGCCGTCGTTCGACGGTGCGATCAACGCGTTGGCCAAGACCGTGCCGCCGCAGGTTCCCGATCCGCAGTACACGACGTACTACATGCTCAAGGGCTTCAACCTGCCGATCCGCCAGGAGAACTACCCGGTACTGGACATCGCTTACCTGGGCTCGCTGTTGCTGGATGCGGCTGGGCTGCCACGCAACCCGTTTTTTGTCGCCAACACGCTGCTGCGCGACCGCTGCGATGGCCATGATCTCGACTGCCGCAACGCTGCGCTGCGCGATTCGTACCGTGCATGGGTGTTCGGCCACCTGGATGATTTGAAATGACCGGCTACATCGCCGGCGTGGATGAAGCCGGCCGCGGGCCGCTCGCGGGGCCCGTGGCCGTGGCCGCCGTGATCCTCGATCCCGTGCGCCCCATCGAGGGACTCGCCGACTCCAAGCAGCTTTCGGCCAGGCGCCGTGAAGCGCTGTATGCGTTGATCGTCGAACGCGCGATCGCGCACGCGGTCGTGTGCGTGGAAGCCGTCGAGATCGACCGCGTCAACATCCTCAATGCGACATTGTCCGGCATGACCCGCGCGCTCGAAATGCTCGTGCTCCCGCCCGCACTCGCCCTGATCGACGGCAACCGCCTTCCCAAGACACTGCCCTGTCCCGCACGCGCCATCGTCGGCGGTGACGCCAGCGAACCCGCGATCAGCGCGGCGTCGATCCTCGCGAAAGTCACCCGCGACCGCATTCTATGCGACTACGACACCCGCTGGCCCGGTTACGGTTTCGCACGACACAAGGGCTACCCGGCGCCCGCCCACCTCGAAGCCCTGCGGCGGTTGGGGCCCTGCCCCGAACATCGGCGCAGCTTCGCGCCGGTACGTGAGGTCTGCCTTGTAGCGTCCACCAAAGCGTAGGAACTATCGCGTCCGCTTGGACGAATGGTTAGAGGGCACCTGTCGCGACGCAGCGCGCTCTGCTTTCAAGGACAATGGCACGTACTCCTCTGCCGTTGCACCGTCGAGAACTGCTCTGAACTCCGGGCTTGCAAAAAGTTTGCGAGCGTCGGGTCGCTTGAGTTTCGAGAGCAACCGCAGGTAGTCCTCGAATGCTGCGCTGTTTGTCAGCCAGATTGCAGGAACTGGCGCAGTGTCAAAAGGACGCTGGCAATCGAATTTAGGAAGAAGTTGGGTGAACGACTGGACGAACTTCTCGCAGCTTCCATTCTGGAAGCCATGGCTGCACTCGTGGTAGCTAGCGTCGAGCCCTGGTAGCAGCCGGCCGGCGGGACAGGTCACGTTGGCAGCATGGGCGGCCGATACGGATAGCGCGGTAGCGAGAACAAGTTGTGCTGCACGAGACTTCACGTAGTGCCCTCTAACGCCCGAGGTAACCGGCGCAACCCGCGCAGCGGGTTTGCGTCCGGTTGACCAAGTTGTTAGCGGAACCCGGCAAGTGCAAGGATTGGAGCATAGCAACCCCACAGGCCAAAGAATGACAGTGCGATTGCGCACACCGAGCCGAACGAACACACGACACGATCTCGCCGCGACACGTTTGGCCAGAATGCCCACAAAATGGCAGCCGCCAAGACCGTGATACCCCAATACGGGAACGTTGCCAACACAGCCCGTGTTACGAAGGGCAGAGGGACACCCGCCGCGGTGAACACCGTGCGAAATCGCGGCACAACGAAGAGCGCGCCAAGCGATATGGCCAAACAAGGGACAATGCCCAGAGCAAGCTGAAAGTTGTCTTGACGCTTGTCCATTGACCCCTAACGCCCGAGGTAACCGGCTCGAGCCCCGCGCAGCGGGGCAAGCGTCCGGTTGACCGAGATGTTAGCCCCCACTGCCGAATTCACTGTTGATATCGGTGGTGTCGAGCTCGAATACATGATTGTCGTAATCGAAGAAATATAGCGAGCTGTCTGACCTGGCAAGAATGAACTCCATGTT
>JAGWZT010000104.1 GCA_018971925.1 Lysobacteraceae bacterium
GAACAGGAACGCGTGAACGCGGCTTGGGGCAAACTGCGGCTCACCGTGCAGATCGCCACCAAGCTCAACCGCTCGCATCTCGTCAATGGCGAGGTCGCGTACCTGCTGCCGTGCCTCGGCCGTATCGAACGTGTGGTCGAGAACGGCATGGAACAGGTGCTTTCGACCGAGGATTCCACGAGCTGCGTCCACGCCTCGGTGGGCAAGGCGTCCCCCGCGAATCCGAAACTGAAATCCGAAACGCGGATAGTCGTGGAACTGGCGAAAGCCACCCTGCCGCCAAACCCGAAGGTGCCGTGGGACACGTGGGCCGGCGATTTCGCGACGATCCGCGATGCGATCGAACAGACCTACCCGGAGCAGTTCAAGGACTACAACAAACGCATGTGGCAGCCGGGCGGCTTTCATCGGCCGAATCCGGCGCGCGAACGCGTGTGGAAGACATCCACCGGCAAGGCCAATTTCATCGTGCCGCCGTCGCTGACCGCGACGGGATTCGACGACGCCCCCGATCGTTTCCGCCTCATGACGATGCGCTCCAACGACCAGTTCAACACCACGGTGTATGGCTACGACGACCGCTTCCGCGGCATCAATGGCACCCGCGAAGTCGTGTTGATGAACAAGGACGACATCGCGCGGCTTGGCTTGCACGATGGCCAGGCCGTGAAGCTGGTGTCGGACGCCGGCGACGGCGTGGATCGCGAAGTCGGCGGCCTGCGCGTGGTCGCGTTCGACATTCCGAGTGGGTGCGTCGGCGGCTATTACCCGGAATGCAACCCGCTGATTCCGCTGTCGCACTATGCGAAGTTCAGCAAGACGCCGGCGGCGAAATCGGTGCCGGTTCGTATCGTTGCTTGATTCCCCTCTCCCGAAGGAGAGGGGGTTTCAAGGCTTACGCCGCAATCGCCATTCCAGCCGCGATCTGTGCGTGCGCGTGCGTCATGGCCGCCTCGCGCTGCCCGGTACCCAGGTTCAGGCCTTCCGCGCGCACGAACTCGGCGTCGTGGATGCCGATGAAGCCGAACACGTGCTTGAGGTAGGTTTCCTGGAAATCGACGGACGCTGCCGGGCCTTCGCTGTAGATGCCGCCGCGCGAGGAGGCGATGATCACGCGCTTGCCACCTGCGAGCCCTTCGGGACCATGTTCCGTGTAGTGGAATGTCTTGCCCGCGGTCAATATGCGATCCAGCCACGCCTTGAGTTGCGTGGGGATGGTGAAGTTGTACATGGGTGCGCCGATGACCACGATGTCGGCAGCCAGGAATTCGTCGAGAATTTCGCCATTGCGTGCGACGCATGGGTGGCCTTCGGCGAGGACGGGTGTGAAGTGCGGCAACGTTTGCGCGGCAAGATCGCGGCGGGCCACTTCGAGGCCGGGGTGTTCGGCGCGCAACCGCGCGACGATCGCGGCGGTCAGGCTGCGTGAAGCGGAATTTTCACCAAGTACGCTCGAATCGATGTGCAGGAGTTTCATGTTTCTCTCCAGGGGAACCGCATGTGCGGTGACCGGTAAACGATAAGCACAACGTGCTGCTTCGATAAGATGGTGCAATCCGAACGGAGTGTTCATCATGGCGAACGCCGTGTCTGCCCTCGCGGGTACGTTGCCCGACCTCAACGACCTGTATTTTTTCGCCGCGGTGGTCGAGCACGGCGGCTTTTCGGCCGCGAGCCGTGCGCTCAACGTACCCAAGTCACGCCTGAGCAAGCGCGTGTCGCAACTGGAAGATGGCCTGGGCGTTCGCCTGCTGCAGCGGACGACGCGCAAATTCGTGGTGACCGAAGCGGGTGAGCGTTTTTACCGGCATTGCCAGGCGATGCTGGCCGAAGCGCGTGCCGCCACCGAGGATGTGGCCGCTCTGCGCGGGGAGCCCAGCGGGTTGGTGCGGCTGAGTTGCCCGGTATCACTGGCACAGAGCCTGCTGGCGCCGCTGCTGCCCGCGTTCCTGTCGCGTCATCCACAGGTACAACTGCGGGTACTTTCCAGCAACCGGCGCGTGGACGTGATCGGCGAGGGCTTCGACATCGCCATCCGCGTGCGCGACAAGCTGGACAGCGACGCGGAACTGGTGGCGCGCAGTTTCGGGCCCAAGCGCGTGGTGCTGGTCGCGAGCCCGGCGTTTCTCGCGGAACACGGTGAACCGCGCAGCCCGCAGGACCTTTCCGCACTGCCGGTGCTCAGCCTCTTCGAGCAGGAAGGTGAGCAGAGCTGGGAGTTGTATGACGGCGCTTGCGCCAAGACCACCGTGCCGGTGCGGCCGCGCCTGGTCAGTGGCGAATTCCGGGTGCTGATCGAGGCGGCCATGCAAGGCATCGGCATCGCCTGGGTTCCGGAACAGTCGTGCATCGAGGAACTTCGCGATGGCCGCCTGCGCGTGGTGCTGCCGGATTGGGGACTGCCACAGGGCATCCTGCACATCGTCTATCCGAGCCGGCGGGGGATGCTGCCGGCGGTGCGCGCGTTGGTGGATTTTCTGGCTGACGCTTTCGAGCACGCGCCTCCGTAGTTCGTTCAGAGAGCCCGTTGGCAGCGTGCTACCATCGCCCGGCTCACGCCCATTCGGCCATCCAGACGGAAGATCACGGATGCAAATCGAAACCAAGTTGCCCAAGGTCGGCACCACCATCTTCACGGTGATGAGCCAGCTCGCGATGGAACACAAGGCAGTGAACCTGGGGCAGGGGTTTCCCGATTTCGAGACACCGCGGAATCTGCGCGATGCCTTGACGCGCGCGATGGACGAAGGGCGCAATCAATATGCGCCGATGAGCGGCATCCCGAAGTTGCGCGAGCAGATCGCGCTGCAGGTGGACCGCTTGTACGGGCGGCGGGTCAGTGCGGATACCGAGGTGACGGTGACATCCGGCGCGACCGAGGCGATCTTCGCGGCGATCGCGTGCGCGGTACATGCGGGCGACGAGGTGATCGTGCTCGATCCCTGTTATGACTGCTACGAACCCGCAATTGCGCTGGCCGGTGGCAGGACGGTGCATGTCCCGCTCGCGCTGCCCGACTTCTCGGTGGACTGGCAGCGCGTGCGCGACGAGATCACGCCGAAGACGCGGATGATCATGGTCAACAGCCCGCACAATCCGTCCGGCGCGGTATTCGAAGAATCCGATCTCGACGCGCTGGCGGAAATAGTCACGCAATACGGATTGCTGGTGATCTCCGACGAGGTTTACGAGCACATCGTTTACGACGGCCGCCGGCACCTCAGCGTCTCGCGACGGCCGGAACTGGCCGAACGCAGCTTCGTGATTTCATCGTTCGGCAAGACCTGGCATTGCACCGGCTGGAAGGTCGGTTACTGCGTTGCGCCCAAGTTGCTGACGGCCGAGTTCCGCAAGGTGCACCAATACCTCACGTTCTGCACGTTCCATCCGGCGCAGTCTGCGTTCGCCGAGGTCATGGAGAACGATCCGCAACACGCCCGGGATCTGGCCGCTTTCTACCAGGCCAAGCGCGATCGTTTCCGCGAGTTGCTTGCCGGTTCACGCTTCAAGTTGCCCGGGGTGCATGGCGGCTATTTCCAGTTGGCCGATTATTCCGCCATGCGTGATACCGACGACCTGAATTTCTGCGAGTGGATGGTGCGCGAAGGCGGCGTCGCGGCGATTCCCGTGTCGGCGTTCTACGAAACCGCCCCGGATGCAAAGCTGGTGCGGTTCTGTTTCGCCAAGGGCGACGAAACCCTCGTGGCTGCCGCGGAACGGTTATGCAAAATCTGAGGGTCTCGCTGGTCCAGGGTGCGACCCGTTGGCACGACCCGGCCGGCAACCGCGACTACTACGGCGCGTTGATCGCTCCGTTGGCTGGGCACACCGACCTCGTGGTGTTGCCGGAAACGTTCAGCAGCGGTTTTTCGAACGAAGCGATCCACAATGCCGAAACCATGGAGGGCCCGACGGTCGCTTGGTTGCGTGAGCGCGCGCGCGGACTCGATGCGGCGATCACGGGCAGCGTGCAATTGCGGGTGGGCGAGGGTGCCGCTTCGGACAACGTTTTCAACCGCTTGTTGTTCGTGACACCCGATGGCGAGGTACGACATTACGACAAGCGCCATCTGTTCCGCTATGCCGACGAACACAAGCGCTATGCCGCGGGTCGCGAACGGCTCGTGGTGGAATGGAGAGGCTGGAAGATCTGTCCGCTGGTCTGCTACGACCTGCGCTTCCCGGTGTTCTCGCGCAATCGCCACGATGCGCAGCGCGGGTTCGAGTATGACCTCGTGCTGTTCGTCGCCAACTGGCCCTCCGCGCGCGCCCACGCGTGGCGCACGCTGCTGCGCGCACGCGCGATCGAAAACCTGGGTTACTGCGTGGGCGTCAACCGCGTTGGCGTGGATGGCAACCAGCTGCCGTACTCGGGCGATAGCGCGGTGCTGGATTACCTCGGCCAGGCGATGGCCGACCTCGGCGCGCAGGAGCAGACCGTCACGGTGGCGCTCGATCATGCGGCGCTGCAGGCCTTCCGCGAGAAGTTTCCCGCGTGGATGGACGCGGACGCGTTCGAACTTTTGTAGGAGCGGCGGCACCGCGAGCAGGATTGCGCAAGCAGCCATCCATGGCGCCGGGTACCGGCCCGGCCATCCTTGGCCGGTCGCTCGGCCGGGCAAGCGATGCCACCGGCATCGCTTGAGCGCCCATCCTCGCCCTTCCGGCCCTCCTACAGGATGGCGAGAACCGCTTCGGGCGGCCGGCCGACAGCGGCCTTGCCATTGGCGAACACGATCGGGCGTTCGATCAGGACTGGATGTTTCGCCATTGCATCGACAAGTTGCCGGCGGGTCAGGCTGGGATCGTCCAGCGCGAGTTCGGCATAAATCGCCTCGCCCCTGCGCATCAGGTCGCGCGGTTCCGTGCCCAGCAGCTTCAGCGCGTGCTCGATTTCCGCCGCGGTGGGCGGGTTTTTCTGGTAATCGACGATCGTGGGCTCGATGCCGCGATCCTGCAACAGATCGAGCGTGCCGCGCGATTTTGAACAACGCGGATTGTGCCAGATGGTGATGGCATGGTTTGCAGGCATGGCGCGCGCTCCAGCCATGTGATCAGCCCTTGCCGGGGCCGCTCCCGCCGCGCTTGCCACCGCCATCCCTGCGCGGTCCGCGTGGGTTCCGGTTGCCGCCGGGACCGCCTCGATTTTGGCCTCCGCCCGGACCGCCACGATTCTGGCCGCCTCGACTTTGCCCGCCGGGGCCGCCCCGACCCTGGCCGCCGCCGGGACGCTTGTCACCGGCGAACCACGTGCGTACCGATGGTAGTTCCTGGCCGGGCGCGACGCCGCGGCCCTTGCGCCGATTCTTGCCCGTCGGCCGGTCGGGTTTCAACACGTTGCCATTGACGTCGCCGCGCGGCGGTCCACGCCGCCGCTTCCCGCGATTCGGAAAATCATCGGGGCGCACGCGATCGAACGCAGTCAGCTCGCGTGCCTCATCGTGGCGCACGCCCGTCCATGCATGCGGGGTCTGGCTGGCAGGCCGGACTTCGGTGACGCCGCGCGTCGTGTTGCGCTGGTGCAGCACGGGCTTCAGGGTTAGAGTCGGTTGTACCGGTCCTGCGCCGGCGACTTCGCGCAAATCCCTGACGGCGTCCTCCGCCAGGGTCTGGTTCTGGCCGGGGCGCAATCCGCGCGGCAGTTCGACATTGCCGTAGCGGATGCGCTTCAGGCGGCTGACCAGCAGTCCCTGCGAATCCCACAGACGGCGCACCTCGCGGTTGCGGCCTTCGTGCAGGACCACGCGGAACCAGCAATGGCTGCCGCCGCGGCTGACCACATGAATCTCGTCGAAGCGCGCGGGGCCGTCTTCCAGTTCCACGCCGGCTTTCAGTTTTTCCAGCATCTCGTCCGGCACTTCGCCGTGCACGCGGCACAGGTACTCGCGTTCGAGTTCATGGCTGGGATGCATCAGCGCGTTCGCGAGCTCGCCATCGGTGGTGAGCAGCAACAGGCCGGTGGTGTTCACGTCGAGTCTACCCACGGAGATCCAGCGCGAACCATTCAAGTGCGGCAGGTTCTCGAACACGGTCGGGCGGCCTTCGGGGTCGTCGCGCGTGGTGAGCTCGCCTTCGGGCTTGTGGTACATCAGCACCTGCGCGTGTTCGTGCTGATCGGTGGCGACCACGAATTGCTTGCGGTCGATTTCCACGCGATCGCCCGCGCGCACGCTCGACCCGGTCTCCGCCGCCGCACCGTTGACGTTGATTTCGCCACCCGCGATGCGTTGTTCCAGCATCCGGCGCGAACCCAGCCCGGCGTTGGCGAGCACCTTGTGCAGGCGCTCTTCCAGCGCGCCGCCGTGCTCCTGCGCGGCTGGCCGTTTCAGGGTCAAAAGGGAACGGGAGGTGGAACTCATACAGCATCCTCGGTGGTGCGTGGGGCTTCACCGGACACGATCGTGTCCGCAGACCCGGTGGGCGGTTGCTCTTCGAATTGCGCTTCCACGCTCTGTGGCATCGCGGATGCCTCGGGCGCCAGCGCGAGTTGCGGATCGGCGATCTCGCGGATCTCGGCCAGCGTGGGAAGCTGGTCCAGCGACTTGAGGTTGAAGTAATCGAGGAACTGGCGCGTGGTGCCGAACAACGCCGGCTTGCCGGGCACGTCGCGGTAACCGACCACGCGAATCCACTCGCGTTCTTCCAGCGTGTGCATGATGCTGGTCGATACGCCGACGCCGCGCACCTGCTCGATCTCGCCGCGCGTGATCGGCTGGCGATAGGCGATCAGTGCGAGGGTTTCCAGCAGCGCGCGGGAATATTTGGTCTGGCGTTCAGACCACAATCGCGCCACCCATGGATGCACCGATTCACGAACCTGGTAGCGGAAACCCGACGCGACTTCGACCAGTTCGATGCCGTGGCCTTCGCAGGCTCCGGTCAGGCTTTCGAGCGCGCGAGA